>NZ_JADPKQ010000186.1:0-2442 GCF_023074015.1 Bradyrhizobium sp. 142 | reverse complement strand
ATCACCGCTCAACGGCAGCGTCAATCACCCTGACCGCGCAATCCAGAGCATTCCGCGCAAGTCAAGGCCGGGCACGGTGATCCTCCCATGACGCTCACGCCTCGACTCCGATCACACACCTCATCCGCGGCGCTCAAATCCCCATAGCCCCACGCCGCCCCACCTACGTGCCCACTCCCTCCCCTTGGACGCTTTCGGACGCCGGCCCTCACGGCTTGTGGCACCGCCAACCATTGGACCGGCATCCGAAACCCTTCACAGAAGGCGACATTGGCGGCCCGCATTCGATCTCTATTCAGGCGCACCCGTCAGCACAGTTGACGTTTCAACTTAGCGCGTGACCGAAACCGTCAAAGCGCGTTTGGCGCTGCGCTCTGATCCGTCGTAGAGTATGGCTGGTTGGTGGGCCTGGTGCGGGCCATGGTGCAAGAGCGGGGCCGAGTCGAGCGTAGATTATCAGCGATCTTGGCCGCCGACGTGGCTGGCTATTCTCGGCTCATGCACAATGACGAAGAGGCGACACACGCCAAGCTGACGGCACTCCTCGCCGGAGGTGTCGAGCCCGCAATTGCGCAGCACGGTGGCCGCATCGTGAAGACCACCGGCGACGGGTTTTTGGCTGAGTTTCCAAGTGCGGTCGAAGCGGTGCGGGCTGCCATGCAGTTCCAGTCCCGCATCAACGAACTTACCTGCGACGACGCGGAAGACAGGCGCATTCTCTTCCGTGTGGGGCTCAATATCGGCGATATCATCGTCGAAGCCCATGACATCTTTGGAGACGGCGTCAACATTGCGGCCCGGCTCGAGAGCATCGCCGAACCCGGCGGCATCTGTATCTCTCAGACTGTCTTCAATCACGCGCGCGACAAGGTGCCGTTCGACGTTGAGGAAGCGGGTGAGCAAACTCTGAAGAACATCGCCCGGCCTGTCCACGTTTACCGCATCATCATCGACCCGGGCCCACGGACTGCGACGCCCAAACGCCAGATTTCGGCGCTCGCGTTGCCTGACAAGCCCTCTGTCGCCGTGCTGCCGCTGACCAATATGAGCGCCGACCCCGAGCAGGAATTCGTGTCCGACGGTATAGCCGAAGATGTGATCACGGCTCTATCGCGCTATCCCTCATTGTTCGTCATCGCGCGGAACTCGTCGTTCACTTACAAAGGGCGAGCGGTTGATGTGAGACAGGTCGGGCGCGAGCTCGGCGTCCGCTACGTGCTTGAAGGTAGCGTGCGCAAGGCCGGCAGCCGGATCCGCGTGACCGCGCAGCTCATAGAGGCGGCGACCAGCAATCATGTGTGGGCCGAACGCTACGACCGCGATCTCGAGGATATTTTCGCCGTGCAGGATGAGCTTACCGAAGCGCTGGCGACCGCGCTCGCCCCCGCCATTGCAGACGCCGAGCTCCGACGCGCCATGCGCAGGCCGCCGGGCAGCCTTGATGCCTGGGCAGCCTATCAGCGCGGCCTATGGCATCTGAGCAAAGCGACCCCAGAGGACGATGAGAGCGCAGAGAAATTCTTCAGACAGGCGATCGATCTCGACCCGACCTTCAGCGGCAGCTACAGCGCGCTCGCTCTGTACCAGCTGCAAGCGGCCGCGCTCTACCAGAAGATTGGCCTGCGAGACGCGCAACGCTCGGCGGAGGCGTTGGCCCGCCGGGCGGTCGCGCTCGATGGTGCCGATGCCGAAGCCCGTTCGTGCCTGGGCTGGGCCTTGCAAGCACGCGGCGAGGCGGACGATGCGTTGGCGGAGATTGAGCGAGCTCTCTCTATGAGTCCAAATCTGGCGGTCGCGCATGGTCACCGAGGCGCGACGCTGATCTTTGCCGGACGGCCTAAGGAGGGGGTCACGTCTCTCAACGTGTGTATCAGGCTCGATCCCCGCGATCCCTATCTGGCAGTCCGTTTGTTGCACATTGCGTGCGGCTTATATTTCTGCGGCGAATACGAGGCTTCGATCGAGGCCGCGAAACGCCTAATCCGTTCGTATCCCAGTTTTCCGATGATCTACCGCTGGTCCGCGGCGGCGCTGGCCCAGCTTGGCCGCACAGCGGAAGCGAAGGAAGAACTGGAAAAGGCCGTCTCGCGCGCACCGGGGCGTTAGATATGTATGTCCGCAACAGAGCTCCGTGGTTTCGGCCAGAAGACCACTCTCACCTCATTGAAGGTTTGCGTAAGGCGGGGTGGAAGGGGTGAGGCTACATGGAACGGCCGGTCCATTTGGCGTTAGCTTAGAGCGGCCTGTTCTACGCTCCCCCGCACGACCCTGTTTTGGATTTGGAACGTCCGCCCCGGGTCACACTCGGCTGTCAGCCACAGTCGGCAATGAGGTCCGCCGTCGATCGGGCAGCCGACGTTAATCACGCCCTACTCGCGCGAGCCATGACGCGCGTACTACGTCGGACGGCTCCATCATCCGCGGATCGCGGCATTGGCCTTT
>NZ_JADPKQ010000338.1:0-2497 GCF_023074015.1 Bradyrhizobium sp. 142 | reverse complement strand
GGGGCGCGCCTTCGAGTGCGTCAAGACAGATGAGATGGCGTCCCGACCTGCTTGATCCTCGCGCCGTGCTCGGGGCCGTCAAGGCGCAGCCTGGCAGCGGTCGAGCAAGCCGTCAGAACAGCACGACGGCCGGCCTTGACGGCCCTTGCGCGCGGCGCGTCTGCGCGCGCAGGCCGGGACGAAGGAACGACCGCCAGGCACGAACAAAGGAACAGTGCGAAGTGAGGAGCTATCGATGACGTAACCAACATCCCTTACCCGCCGAGGTCTGCGAGAGGATGAGACGACGATGGAGAATCGGTCTTCCCGGCGCATGCGAACACTGGTGACCCGAATGGCCCCTTCGAGGCCTGTCCGCTAATTAGCTCGAATGCGCGCTGATATCCATGATGGCCCGGAGCACAACACGCTCCAATCAGAGGCCGGATACATTGATGCAAGACCGCATCTGCCAGGTTGACGAAACCTCTTGCAACGCGCGGCCGGACCATACATTGGGTCAATAGCGCCTGTTTGGCGCTCGGCTGCAAACTTCCGGTCTACCTCTATGAACCAACATGCAACTGCACCGCGTCAACGGAAGCGATGGGCCAATAGGCCACATGGTCCGCCTGCTTGAAAATGAAAGAGAGTCCGCCAACCGGGGTGCCCTTTCCTCCTTTTATTACCGTCGTGCTGTCAGTCTCAGGCTGCGTTCGGCCATCATGGAATCGGGTGAGCTTTCTCCTTTAGATCGCCTGTTATGACGGCGCGGAGTCTACCGGGCGAAATCCCGTAACGTTTCCGAAACGCGCGCACGAATGCGCTCTCGGAGTCGTAGCCGACCGCTGCCGCCACCTGCGCCAAAGTTCCAGTCGTCGAGCCGAGGCGATGGCGTGCCAGACCAAGCCGCAACTCGCTCAGGAAGCCAAGCGGCGCAATATCCCCCTCCCTCCGGAAGATCCGAACCAGAGTCGCGCGCGAAACATGCGCTTCCGCCGCAAGCGCATCCAGCGTCCACGGATGCGTGGGAGCTCTCAACATGGCGGCGACGGCTCTGGCCGAGGACGGCGATGCGAGCAGCCGCAATATGCCGCTCGATGCCGCGGACTGTTCGAAATGCAGGCGAAGCATCATCACGAAGAGAGCGGTGGCAAGCTCAGTGGCAATCGTCGCTGCGCCCGGACGCGCGGCCTGCAGTTCCTCATCGATCGCCTGCACCAGCATCCGCATCCGGTCGAACAGATCCCCTTTGCCGATGCTGAGCACGATCGCCTTTGGCAATGCGGCAGTGACGAGGCTGTACATGGCCCCATCCAACCGCAACCGGCCGCAGATCATCTCGGTCTCGGTCGCGCCGCGGGTGTTGGTCTTGATCCTGATCGCGTTGTTGTATTCGGTTCTGATCGGCGCTCCGGAGCTTCCGCCACGGCTCGCCGATCGCACGACGTGGGAGTCGCCCTGCGGGAGCAGGAGAATGCTGCCGGCTTCCAGCTTAAACGTTTCGCCGGAATATCGCTCCAGCAGGCAATTTCCATTGGTCACGATGTGAAATTTAGCGAAGCCCGTCGGCTCCGCTTCGTGCACGACCTCCCATTGCAAGGCAAATCGACACACATCCTGAATTTCCGGGCGCGCCCGGAACAGGGGAGCAATCGAGCTGAGCGGGTCGAGAGTAGCCGGCTCTGTCGCGTCATCTGGATGTTTGATCCGGCCGGCATAGGTTTTGCGCCGCGAGAGCATCCCCAATTCCCCGTTCGCACCGATTTCTCAAAGCATCGAATGAATGAGGAGAATGTAATGCGCATGCCTGGCAGCAACAACCATCGCCGGCAGTCCGTCGCCGGTCAATCCCCGCGCCAACCGAGCTCGGAGTTCAGAAGCGCAACGATCACGAATACGCGATGAAAAAAACATTCATCAGCGGCGCCCTTGCATTGCTGGTCCTGGCTTATCCCGCTCACGCCTCGGCGCAACAGGCGGCCTCGGCCGACAAAGCCGAACGATCCCATAAGCAAATCGCGGAAGCGTACTTCATGGCCGAGAACCAGGCAGCCATGAGCAAGATGATGAGGGACATGGCGGTGAAGCCGTCCGGCAATGTCGATGCAGACTTCACGGCCATGATGATCCCCCACCATCAGGGCGCAGTCCATATGGCGGAGGCCGAGCTGCACTACGGCCACAACGAAAAATTGCGCCGGATCGCGAGGAACATCATTGCCGGGCAGCGGCGGCAGATCGGCGCGATGAAGGCGGCGCTGGGCCGGCCGCTGTCCGAGGGGACGTCATCGGCAACGCAGTCCGGTCACGCTTCTCAAGGCGGCGCCCGGCCCGCGCGCAACGCGGCGCGCTGAACACAGTCAATTATTCATTCCGCGTTTCACATCGCATCGAAGAGGAGAGCGTCATGCACATGCTAGCTAGGAGCCTGTCCAAGTAGTCGCTGGTCAAGCTGGGGCGAGTCTGATTCTTTGCGGGGCTATGAGCAAGGATTTTCGACTCTGGAAGATTGACG
>NZ_JADPKQ010000207.1:0-2509 GCF_023074015.1 Bradyrhizobium sp. 142 | reverse complement strand
GTGCAGCTGCGGGCGGGGGTGTGGCCGGGCGCGCGGGCGCCGCAGGCGGTGCAGCCGCTGGCGGTCCCTTCGGAGGCTGCTTCGGTTTTCCGTCAGGACCAGTCTCTTGCGGCTGGGCCTGCGCGACCACGAGAGGCGGCGCGCCTTGCGCATGCGATGCGGAGCCTGCGAATTGCATCGCAGTGAGAGCCGTCGTGGCAAGCAGCACGAAACGAAGGTTGGTCATGATGGTGAACTTCCCCGGAAGGTTCTTTGACAAGGTCTGGTGATGAACGGATACGCGTTAGGCCGGATTGTGGCGGGTGAAGAAGACACGGCCCGATTTATTTCTGCACGCAAATCACGACACGACATCAATGTTCATTGCGCATTCAGACGCAGGTTGCAATCGCCTCACATCTGTCGGTCGCCTTGGAAGTCAGCTGCGGATGAATCCGCATCGGTTGCAGGGTTTGGTGTGTGCGGCCCATTCGGTCCGCGCGGCGGAATCTCCTCAGGCACGCGGCCGGGCAATTCGTCCGGACGTGCAGGCTCGCCGGGCTCACGCACCGGCGGCACAATGTCGGGCTGCGGATTGCCGGGCGGAATTCCCGGTGGCGGTTCGGTGGGGGTCCCCGGTGTGGCCGGTGGAATCTCGGGCGGTTCGATCGGCATCGGCATCATCGAGGTCAGTTGTGCGAAGAATGATAACGATGATGCCGGGCAAATGTTCCGCGCTTCCCGGTTTGGTAAAACCGTCCTATTCGGGCGCGTGGCAGACCGCTTCAATGTTGTGGCCGTCGGGATCGAGCACGAAGGCACCATAATAGTTCGGATGATAGTGCGCGCGAATGCCCGGTGCGCCGTTGTCACGTCCGCCGGCCGCCATTGCCGCCTTGTAGAACGCGTCGACCGTTGCGCGGTCCTTCGCCAGGATCGCGACATGCACCGGCTTGTTCAGCCCGCCTTCGCCGCCGATCCAGAAATCCGGCTTGCCGTCGGCGCCAAAGCCTGCTGCCGGATCGTGGCCGGTCTGCTCCTGCGTCACCTCCACGATCAGACTATAGCCGAGCGGCGCCAGCGCCTTCGTGTAGAACGCTTTGGCGCGCTCGTAGTCGGAGACCGGGAAGCCCATGTGATCGATCATCGCAACCTCCATCGTTCGCAGTCAGCGCGAGAGAAACGTATTGCTCCGTGTCTTGCGCGCGATCGCAAAACCGCGCGCGACCATGTCAGCGATACAATCCTCGCGCCATTCGTTTTGTGACAGATGCTCGATCACGACCGCACGAGGCCACAATGTGGGCGGCGCATCGCGGAAGTAGCCGATCAGCACCCGGTCTTCAAAACCTTCGACGTCAATCTTGAGCGTATCGACTCGCGAAACGCCGGCTTCGTCGAGAATGCGCATCAGGCGCAACGACGGAACCTTGATGGCGCCAGCGCTCGCTGCGCTGGTCACGACGTGAGTGGCGCCGAGATTGCCGCCGCCGGTTTCGATCATCAGCTCGCCGTCGGCATCGCCGGCTGCGGCCTGCACCAGGTGAACCTGCGGCGTGCGGGATGCCGCTTGGTTGAAGGAGAGCCTTGCAAAGGTCACGGGATGCGGCTCGATCGCGACCACCTTGCCCTGCGGTCCGACATGGCCGGCCATCACCAGCGCGAAAGTACCGACATTGGCGCCGACGTCGATGAACACGCCGCCTGTCGGCGTATGCTGGCGCAGGAAATCGAGCTCGTCGAGATTGTAGTCGGGATTGAACAGCGCGCCGCGCTCGGTCGCGCTGCCCTGATGATAGAAGCGGAACGAGGCGCCCTGATACTGCACGTCGAGCGGACCGCCGCGCATCAAGTTGACTAGACGCGACAGCCATGGACGAAACGCGCCGCGCTTCAGCCCCGACTGCTTTGCGAGGCCGATGATCGCGGCCTGCGCCGCGTTGGGCGCAAACGCGCCGAACGGCGCGGTCAAAGGTTTGGTGTCGGGCGTCAAGCCAAGAGTCCTCGTTGCAAGCGGCGCATGCATAGCCGGTTTTGATGAGGACTCCAACGTTGCGTCTAAAGAATGTAGCCCGGATGGAGCGAGTAGAGTCGAGGAGAGGCGCGGTGACTTGGGCCGTGCGGCAACGTCCCGTTTCCTCTCCCCGCTCATCAAACCGGACGTGCCGATTTCCGGCATCCGGCTTTCCGACTGGTTTCATCACATGGCACGCGGCAGCGGCCCCAGATGCACGCGGCGGAGCCGCAGCACGCCGGCGGGCCCGAAGACATGGTCAGCGGGGAACCTTCGTGTGCCGCGTCCTTGCACCTTGCACCGTCTTCGCAGGAAGTGTCGCACGCGATCATAGACGTGATTGTCGACCGCCCGGTAGGCCATCAGCCGGGTGCCGTAGCTGAAGTAACTCGACCAGCCGCGCAGAAGTCGGTTCAACTGGTCGCGTACCTCAGGCCACGGATCTTTGTTGCCGGAGACCAGAAGCCCATCGATTTTGCCTTTGAGCCTCTGGACGCTCTTCCTGGAAGGGCTCGC
>NZ_JADPKQ010000368.1:0-2564 GCF_023074015.1 Bradyrhizobium sp. 142 | reverse complement strand
GACCGGAGTTACCCCGGCAGCGGCGTCGACGCCCGGAGGGGCCTCATTTGGCGGTAACGGCGGCTGGTAAGGGATCGGTTTTCTCATTCGAGAGGACCCCAATTCCTTGGCTGGCCGACACGTCACCGATCAACAAATGAGGCTTTTCATGAGCTTGCGTCGCAACCATTCACCAGCCATCGCCGCTGCCAAGGCTGGTTTCAGCACATCCGCCGCCTACCGGTTCGAAAAGGATCCCCGACTTCCCACCCAGAAGAAGTCGCCCCGCGAACGTCGCCGGGCTGATCCATTCGCCGATGTCTGGGAGAACGACGTCCTTCCGATGCTGAAGGCCGCCCCTGGCTTACGGCCGATCTCCGTGTTCGAGGAACTATGCCGCCGGCATCCGGAGCTGGGCTCCGGGACGCGGCGAACGCTTGAGCGGCGGATTCGGGCGTGGCGAGCGGTAAACGGCCCGGATCGGGAGGTGATCTTCCGCCAGGAACATCCACCTGGCCGCATGGGATTGTCGGACTTCACCGAGGTCGCCGACCTCGGCATCACCATCGCCGGCCAGCTGCTGGACTGCCGGCTCTATCACTTCCGTTTGCCCTTCTCCGGCTTCGAACACGCCCATGTCGTCCTCGGCGGCGAAAGTTTTGTCGCACTGGCGGAAGGGTTGCAGAACGCCCTGTGGTCGCTGGGCGGGGTTCCCGAGCAGCACCGAAGCGACAGCCTTTCGGCCGCCTTCCGCAATCTCGGCGCCGACGCCAAAGAGGATTTGACGACACGCTACGAGGCGTTCTGCGGCTACTACGGCATGACGCCGACCCGCAACAATGCCGGCGTGTCGCATGAGAACGGCTCGATCGAAAGCGCGCATGGCCATCTCAAAAGAGCGCTCGCCGACGCCCTGTTGCTGCGCGTCTCGCGCGACTTCGACGATCTTGCGGCATGGCGGGGCTTCGTCGACGAGATCGTTGGCCGCGGCAACGCGCGCAATGCCAAGCGCATCGATCAGGAGCGGATGGTGCTGAAGAAACTGCCGGTCCGCAAGACCGCCGATTATGAGGAGGTCAACGTCGACGTCACGACATCCAGCGCCTTCACGTTGCGTAAGGTGTTTTACTCGGTCCCATCCCGGCTGATCGGTCACCGGCTGCGCGTGCGGCTTTATGATGACCGGCTCGAATGCTTCCAGGGCGCCACGCACATCGTCACCTTGCGGCGCGGGCGAGCGCAGCCAAACGGCAAGCATGGCCATGTCATCGACTATCGCCATGTCATCCACTCCCTGCGCCGCAAGCCGATGGCGCTGCTCAATCTGGTCTATCGCGACCAGCTCTTTCCTCGCCGCGCCTACGCCCTTGCGTTCGACGCCTTGCTCGCTGGAATTGGCGAGAGACCAGCCTGCCGCACCATGGTCGGTCTTCTGGCGCTCGCACACGAACGTGCCTGCGAGGCGGAACTCGGCGCTGTGCTGCAAGCCACGCTCGACGACGGCATCCTCCCCGATCTCAAGGCGCTGATCGAACGCTTCCGCCCGAAGGGCATGGCACTGCCGGTCGTTATCGTCACGCTACCGTCGCTCGCCATCTACGACCAGATCGCCGCGGCCGTGGGAGAAGCCGCATGAACGCGACCGTCAAGATCGACGCAGCCCGTATCGAACTGCTGCTCAGCGAACTGCGGCTGCCCGGCATCAAGCTGATCTGGGCCGCCCTGGCGGAGACCGCCGACAAGCAAGGCTGGCCCGCCGCCCGCTTCCTGGCCGCTCTTGCCGAACAGGAGATGGTGGAGCGAAGCCGGCGCCGCTTCGAACGTCATCTGGAGGAGGCGCGCCTACCGCCGGGAAAGACCCTCGACGCGTTCGACTTTGATGCCGTGCCGATGATCTCAAAGGCGCAGGTGCAGGCGCTCGCCGCCGGTGACGCCTGGCTCGAAAAGGGCGCCAATCTCTTGTGTTTTGGCCCGCCTGGCGGAGGTAAATCGCATCTGGCGGCGGCGCTCGGCATGGCCCTGATCGAAAAGGGCTGGCGTGTGTTGTTCACCAGAACCACCGATCTCGTGCAAAAACTCCAGATCGCGCGCCGTGATCTCGCGCTCGAAGCGGCGATCGCCAAACTCGACAAATATCATCTGCTGATTCTCGACGATCTCGCCTACGTCACCAAGGATCAAGCCGAGACCAGCGTTCTGTTCGAGCTGATCAGCGCCCGCTATGAGCGGCGATCGATGCTCATCACCGCCAATCAACCATTCGGCGAATGGGGAAAAATCTTCCCGGACCAAGCTATGACCCTCGCCGCCATCGATCGCCTTGTTCATCACGCAACGATCCTGGAGATGAATGTCGACAGCTATCGGCGGAAAGCGGCTGTCGACAAGGCTCGAGGCGCCGGACGTCCGCCAACGCGCGCGACAATCAAAGGCTCAGCCTGATTGTCGCTCCACGACAATCAAATCACGCGTCACGAAAATATCGCTTGCGTTATCGTCGGGCCGCGACAATCATCCTCCCGCCGCGACCGCCAAAATGGCCATCCTGATTGTCGCTGGCTTCCCATCCAGATTGTCGCGCTACA
>NZ_JADPKQ010000418.1:0-2588 GCF_023074015.1 Bradyrhizobium sp. 142 | reverse complement strand
GTTCGAATCGCCTGCGAGGGCGGTCCTGCGACGACGGGCGAGCCGGGCCGCCTGGCGCCGGCGCATATGGTGCTGCCGCAGATGGCATCGCCCCCAGGCAAGCTTGGCGGGGTGGTCGAGATCGAGATGAGCGGGGCGCGCATTCGGGTTGAGCCGGGAGTGGAGCTGGCGACGCTTTCGACGGTGCTGTCGGCGCTTCGGGGCATCCGGTGATTGCGCTACGGTCTGACCTCAAGGTGGTGCTGGCGGCACAGCCGGTCGACTTTCGCAAATCGGTGCACACGTTGTCGGCGCTGGTGAGCGAAGCGCTGCGTGCGAACCCGTACTGCGGCGACGTCTTCGTGTTCCGCAGCAAGCGCGCGGACAGAGTGAAGCTTCTGGCATGGGATGGCAGCGGCATGGTGCTGGTGACGAAGTGGCTGCACCAGGGACGCTTCACTTGGCCACCGATCCGCGACGGAGTGGTGCATCTAAGTGCGACGCAGCTCGCGATGCTGCTCGACGGGCTTGAGTGGACGCGTGTTTCACCCAAGCCTGTGAAGCAGCCGGCCGTTGTCGGCTGAGAGGTGAGGATTTCGCTGGAGCCTGTAGTGCGTGCATGTATCTTTTGATCATCATGGCGATTCGCCCCGACGCTCTCCCGACTGATCTGGCGGCTCTGACCGAGATGGTGCTCGCGCTCGACGCCGAGAACGAGAAGCTACGTGTGGCGATACAGACGCTCAAGGAGATGATGTTCGGGAAGCGCTCGGAGCGGCTGGCGGCGCTCGTCGCCGAGCAGCTCGCGCTCGAGCTGGACGATCTGGAGACCGGCGTCACACCACCTGCGCCAGCCAACGATGATTTGCCGGCGACCAAGCCGGCCGGTAAGCCACGCAAGAAGGCGAGCCGCAACATCGGCGCGCTGCCCAAGCACTTGCCGCGCTGCGAGCAGGTGCTGGAGCCGGACGCGACGGCGTGCCCGTGTTGCGAGGGCCGTCTGCACAAGATCGGCGAGGATGTCAGTGAAGTGCTGGACGTGATCCCGGCGATCCTGCGGGTGCTGCGCACGATCCGTCCCAAATATGCCTGCCGCGGCTGCACCGATGGCGTGGTGCAGGCCAAGGTGCTGCCGCGGCTGATCGAGAGCGGCATGGCCTCGACGGCGCTAGTGACCCACGTGGTGGTGTCGAAGTTTGCCTGGTATCTGCCGTTGTATCGGCAGGTGCAGATTTTGGCCAGCCAGGGCATTCATCTCGACCGCGCGACACTGGCCGGCTGGGTGAAGCGTGCCGCATGGTGGCTCAAGAGCCTCTATGAACTCCAGCTGCGAATGATCCAAGCCTCGCCGCGGCTGTTCTGCGACGAGACGCCGATGCCGGTGCTCGACCCCGGGCGACGTCGCACCCGCATCTGCCAGTTCTGGGCGCATGCCGTGGATGACCGACCATGGGGCGGCCCCGCACCGCCGGCGGTCGCCTATGTGTTCGCCGACGGCCGCGGCACCGAGGAGATCGCCGGACAATTGACGGGCTTTTCCGGCATTCTGCAAGTCGACGGCTATGCCGCCTACAAGGCGCTTGCCCGTGAGCATGGCGGCGCGATCCAGCTCGCTTTTTGTCTCGCGCATGCCCGACGCAAATTCGTCGAGGTGTACAAGACGACCCAGTCACCGTTCGCTCGCGAAGTGATCGAACGCCTGCAGGCGGTCTATGTCATCGAGGCTGAGATCCGCGGCAGCAGCGCCGAACAGCGGCTTGCCGCCCGCCGCACCAGGACCGCACCACTGATGGCGGCGCTCAGGGCGCGGCTGACGGCAATGGTCGGCCAGCTCTTCTCCCAGTCGAAGTTGGCGGAGGCCATCAACTATGCGCTCAATCACTGGGATGGGCTGACGCTATTCCTCAGCGACGGGCGGGTCGAGGTCGACTCCAATACGGTGGAGCGTTCGATGCGCCCGATCGCAATGGGCCGCCGGAACTCATTGTTCAGCGGCAGCGAGGGTGGCGCCGAGAGCTGGGCGATCCTGGCATCGCTCGTTAACACCGCAAAGCTCCACGATCTCGATCCGCAGGCCTACCTGGCCGACGTGCTCGAGCGCATCGTCTCCGGGCGAACCAAGAGCCATCAGCTGCACGAGCTGCTGGCCTGGAACTGGAAGACTGCCCACGCGCGCACCGCGCAGGTGGTCGCATGAGCCGGCGTCGCGATATGAGCCGGCGTCGCGATAAAGCATCGCCATCGATGGCGGCTGCCGCCATGTCGCTCGTGCAGCTTGAGCGATGGCTGCAGGACCGCGTCGAGCGGCGTCCCGTTGCCACCAGCCTGCCGGTGCTGGACGGCTACATTGCTGCGATCGTGGCCGGGCCGGTGTCGATCAGTCCGCTCGACTGGATCTGTCCGCTGCTCGCAATCGACGCCGACGCCTTCAACCACGGCGGCACGCCGGAGTTCGCCGCGATCTCCGCCTCCGCGCAGCACCACAACGCTATCAGCAAAACCCTCTCCACCAACCCGGATCGGTTCGAGCCGATCCATCATAGCAAGCCGAACGGCGACATCGATGCGCGTCCCTGGTGCCTGGGATTCCACGCCGCCATGCGACCTAG
>NZ_JADPKQ010000542.1:0-2589 GCF_023074015.1 Bradyrhizobium sp. 142 | reverse complement strand
TGCCCTGGGAATGGAAGCTCCTGCGCCGAGCCGACAAGCCCGCCGATCAGCAGGCTGCCTGACCTTCTCGCAACGCCATCATAGAGCTCGCCGTGCCCGCGCGCATGCGTCAATCAGGCGGTCTTCGTCGTATGCGTACTGTGCATCTCGCCAACACGGCGGCGATCAAGCAGTACGAAGGACTGAAGCACAGCGGCGACGAGGCCGATGCGCAGCACCTCGCCTCTCTGCTGCGGCTGGGCATCCTGCCGACGGGAACGATCCTGCCGCGGGAGCAGCGGACGGCGCGCGATCTGGCGCGCAAGCGCATGCAGCTCGTGCAGTCATGCACGACACATGTCCTGGCGGTTGAAAATATCATGGCCAGACAGCTCGGTGGGCGGATGACCAGCAATCAGATCAAGCGGCTGACCGACGATACGATCGACAGCCTGCCACTGGCGGCAGATGTAGGCTTGGCAATCAAGGCCAACGTTGCCGTTATCGCGACACTGCAATCACAGATCGAGGTTCTGGAGAAGCGCCTGCAAGAACGCGTCGCGCCCCAACCGCAATACGGCTTGTTGACCAGCGTGCCGGGCATCGGCCAGACGCTCGCGACCGTCATTGTTCTGGAGACCGGTCCGATCGATCGGTTTGCCGACGTCGGCAACTTTGCGTCCTACGCGCGCTGCGTCGACAGCGTGCTCACCAGCAATCGCAAGAAGAAAGGCGAAGGCAACGTCAAGAACCGCAACAAGTATCTCGCCTGGGCCTTCGTCGAGGCGGCGAACTTCGCCAGGCGCTTTTGCCCCGAGGCCAAGCGCTTCCATGACCGCAAGAAAGCCAAGACCAACAACATCGTCGCTACCAAGGCGTTGGCACACAAGTTGGCGCGCGCCTGTTACCACATCCTGAAGGAGGGCAAGCCGTTCGACGTAACGCGCTGCTTTGCCCTGAAAAAGGACGACGGCGATCCGGCGAGCCACGTACGGTGATTGGGGCTGCAACCAGCTGCACTGAATTGGACGCCGGATCGCCGTCACCAGCCGCGGTGACAGCGGATCGCCCGCAGCGTAAGCCATCCGGAGATTGGCGCCGGCCTGCCGGCAACCACGGTTCTGTGAACTTCTTTTGGATGCGAGGCGACACCAACGTTCTTCTGGGGCGGCCATGCCGCCAGGGCACGGGCCCCGGTCGGGCCGATGCTTGATCCTCATGGGTGATCCTGATGGGTGTCTGGCGCGATCCGTGATGCGATCGCAGCCCTCAACCGAAGAAACGGGCGCGGTTCGACAGTAGCTGGAAGCGATCAACGAAAGATCTTGGCAGCTCGCGCTGCCAAAAAAATGCGCGCGGCACCTTGCGTTCCTGCATCCTGCGGAGTTCAAGATGGTAGCCGCTCGGCTTCACGCGGGCTTTCGGAGCTGTCGCGAGGAAACCATCTCGGCTTCAGCCTCCTTGATTGTGTTGAGAACGTTTCTCACGGACGCTTCCAGACTAGATAAGGCATTCGGATCGGCTTCGATTTGCGGTGGATACCGTAAGTTGACTGGGCGAGTATAGTCGGCTCGCGCTTCGGAGCTGCGCATCGCAGCAAAGGCTAAAACGCGTTCGGCATAGCTACGGCGAAATGGCAGTGACGTGATAAAGCCAAGTGCCACGAGTACCATCATCATCACTAGCGACCCGTCGAGTGATCTGGTTATCGACGCGTCATTGTGTTCGATCATGCGCGGAGAGGTGACCGGAACAACATCCGCCGAGACATCTACCAGTGCCGTGCCGATCGTTTGTACCAGTGCCGTGCCGATCGTTTGCTCGCCTTTGCGCTCGATGACGGGTGGCGGGGTGACCTGAACGATATCCGCCGAGGCATCTGCCGGTGCCGCGCCGATGGTTTGCTCGCCTTTGGGCTCGATGACGGATGGTGGCGCGACTTGAACTTCATCCTGCGCGCGATTGACCGGCGGACTGGCAGCCGTCGCATCATCATTTCCCGGGAGACGCGCGCCCAATGAGGTTCGCGCCCCAAGCGGCCGCACAGGTTTCTGGTCCGACAGCATCTTCCGCATTGGTTCGTGCGGCTTGAGCTTCGTCCGCTGAGCTTTGTGAACCTTGTGGAGGTAAGGCGCGGGCGTCGCGTGTGTCCGCATATCCCATCGAGGCCGGGGCGCGCGTTCGCGGAACGGATAAAAAGCACCGTCACGAAGCCAGTCATCGCCAGACCAAGCCTCACCAGACCAAGCCTTACCAGACCAAGCCTTGCTCCGTTGGATCTGCGTTCCCAGCCGGTTCGGGTAAGGCAAACCGTATTCACCGGCATGAGGATCGCCCCCACCATAACCGCCACCGGCACCACTGCTGGCAGCTCCTGCACCGCCGCCGGCAGCACCGCTACCAGCTCCCGCGCCACCGCCGCCACCGGCACCGCCGCTACCAGCCCCCGCACCACCAGCGCCACCGGCACCGCCGCTACCCGCTCCCGCACCACCTGCGCCACCGGCACCGCCGCCACCAGCTCCCGCACCACCTGCGCCACCGGCACCGCCGCTACCAGCTCCCGCACCACCACCGCCAGCCGCACCACCACCGCCAGCTCCCCCGCCC
>NZ_JADPKQ010000492.1:0-2646 GCF_023074015.1 Bradyrhizobium sp. 142 | reverse complement strand
TATAGCGCGACAATCTGGATGGGAAGCGCGCGACAATCAGGATGGCGAGTCGGTGTCGCGGCGAGGTGATGATTGCCGCGATGATTGTCGCGCGCAAGAGTTTTGTTCGCTCTGATTGTCGCGGAGCGTCAATCAGCGAGTGTTTTTGGTGTCGCGTGCGAGGATGGTCGCCCTGGACCACGCTTCCGCTCGAGCGCGGTGCGCCTGCGATAGCTTTCGACGTTCATCTCGACGATGGTGGCGTGGTGAACGAGGCGATCGATGGCGGCGAGCGTCATAGCAGGATCCGGGAAGACCCTGTTCCACTCTCCAAAGGGCTGATTGGCGGTGATCAGCATGGAACGCCGCTCGTAGCGAGCGCTGATGAGCTCGAACAGCACGCTGGTCTCGGCCTGGTCCTTGGTGACGTAGGCAAGATCATCGCAGATCAGGAGGTCGAAGCGGTCGAGGCGGTTAATGGCGGCCTCGAGATTGAGCTCGCGCCGCGCCACCTGGAGCTTCTGGACGAGATCGGTGGTGCGGGTGAAGAGGACGCGCCATCCGTTCTCGATAAGGGCCAGGCCGATGGCTGCCGCCAAGTGACTCTTGCCGCCGCCGGGCGGGCCGAACAGCAGCAGATTGGCGCCCTTGCCGAGCCAACCATCGCCGGCGGCGAGCGCGGTCACCTGTGCCTTGGAGATCATCGGCACAGCCTCGAAGTCGAAGTTGTCGAAGGTCTTTCCAGCGGGCAGCCGCGCCTCGACGAGATGGCGCTCGACGCGGCGGCGGCCGCGTTCGGCGATCTCGTGCTCGGCAATGGTGGCGAGGAAGCGGGCCGCCGGCCAGCCTTCCTTGTCGGACTGCTCGGCAAATTGCGGCCACAGCACCTTGATGGCTGGCAGCCGCAACTCGTTGAGCAATAGATTGAGGCGCGCGGTGTCAATGGTGTTGGCCGTGCTCATGCGGCACCTCCGATCTCGCCGGCACCGATGAGGCACTCATAGGTGGCGAGCGGTGCGAGCTGCACCACGACGTGCGGCACGCAGGCCGGATCGGGAGAGAAGTAAGCGCGCAGCCGGTTGAGGTCGGGCAGTCGGCCGGCATCAAGCTCGGTCGCGAGCTGATCGGCGAGTTCGGCCTCGCAGCCGCGCTCATGGGCCAGTGCGAGCAGATCGACCATGATCCGGCAGGCTTTCCTGTCCGGCAGCCGTTCGCGCAAGCAATCGAAGGTTCGGCGATAGGCATCGCGCGGGAACAGCCGATCACGGTAGACGAGATTGAGCAGCGCCATTGGCTTGCGCCGCAAGGAATGGATCACGTGCCGATAATCGACGACCTGGTCGTGCTTGCCGTTGGAATGCGGCCGCCCACGCGGCAGGGTGACGAGATGGGTGCCGCCGACGAACACGTCGAGACGATCGTCGTAAAGGCGCACCCGCAGTTGGTGCCCGATCAAACGCGACGGCACGGTGTAGAACACCTTGCGCAAGGTGAAGCCGCCGCTTGACGTCACGCGGACAATCACCTCCTCGTAGTCCGAGGTGCGGCGATCTGGCAACGCCTGCAGGGTGGCGCGCTCGTGGTCGATCCGCTTGGAGTTGCGGGCATTACGGCGGCTGACGATCTCGTCGATGAAGCCGCGATAGGCGGCGAGATCATCGAAGTCGGCAGTGCCGCGCAACAGCAGCGCATCGGCGATCGTGCGCTTGAGATGGCCATGCGAGCTTTCGATCGCCCCGTTCTCGTGGGCGATGCCGCGATTGTTGCGGGAAGGCCGCATGCCGTAGTGGGCGCAGAGGTCCTCGTACCGCCTGGTCAGATCGTCCCTCGCATTGCGATCGAGATTGCAGAAGGCGGCCGACAGGCTGTCGGTCCGATGCTCCCGCGGTGCCCCACCGAGCGACCACAGGGCATTCTGCAGCCCTTCGGCCAATGCGACGAAGCTCTCGCCACCGAGCACGACATGGGCGTGTTCAAACCCGCAATAGGCCAACCGGAAGTGATACAGGCGATGATCGAGCGGCACGCCAGCGATGGCGACCCCAAGCTCGCCCATATCGGTGAAGTCGGACAGGCCGACCTGGCCCACTTCGTGGGTCTGGCGGAAGATGACCTCCTGCTCCTCGCCGTGGATCGCCCGCCAGGCGCGGATCCGGCGCTCGAGCGTGCGGCGGATTCCAGCCCCCAGCTCAGGATGGCGTCGGAGCATCTCCTCGAAGATGGCCACGGGCCGCACGCCGGGAGCCGCCTTCAGCATCGGCACGACCTCCAGGCCGAAGACGTTGGCCAAGGGATCCGGCCGCCGCCTTTGCCGCGGTGTCTTCTTTTGCGACGGAAGGCGCAGATCCTTCTCGAGCCGATAAGCGGTCGACGAACTGAACGACGCCTTCGCGGCCGCCTCTGGCGGCGAATTGGTTTGACGGAACTTCATGTAGAGCCTCATCTGGTGATCGGTGACATGGCAGCCTGGCAACGGGTGATTCCTCTTTGGCGAGAAGAACCATCCATCACCGGCCAGCCGCGATCACCAGACGGCGCGGTCCGCTCGGATCGCGCCGTCGCCGGGCTCGTAACTCCGGTCGGGCTACGCCCTCCCTGCGTCACGAGCCCGGCGAAGCTCTCTCATCCTGATTGACGCTGCACTTCCATCCTGATTGCCGCGCCGCA
>NZ_JADPKQ010000045.1:0-2663 GCF_023074015.1 Bradyrhizobium sp. 142 | reverse complement strand
ATCGGGGCGCTCCCTGGATCAGAGAAAAGTCGTTGCGGCACAACAACTTTCGCTGATTCGCGCCCCGGTGCGCTTCAACACTGTGAGAAATGCGAGCTAGCTCACCGATAGCAGTGAAAGCGGTGATACCCGTCATAGTACCCGCGGCAGCGATGGTAGTAGCGATGATGTGGAATGCCGAACACGCCCTCGACCGCGCCCACGGCGCCGCCGACACCGGCGCCGACCGCGCCTCCGACCACGCCGCCCACCGGGCCGGCAATGCGGTTGCCTTCATAAGAGCCCTCCTGGGCGCCGCGCACGATGCCCTGGGCATGGCCGGATTGCGGTAGCGATAACAGCGCAAAGAGAATGGCGGCAACTGCGAAAAGCAGGCGGACAGATACGTCAGCCGGCAATTGCGCTGCAGCGATGCGAGCTTTGTTCATCTTCGGTCCCAAAGGAAGTACAGGGGGTAAACGGCGGCCACAGCCGCCTGTCGACGCAGATATGCGTCCGGAGCGGCCAAATGGTTGCGCCTTTGTGACGAATTGTCGGCGTCCGAACGCGCTGGCCCGCTCGCGAAAATGTCAGCACCGCCGCAGGCGCCGCGGCGCAAAGCGGCCTTGCTTACGCCCGCCATCACGTTAACGATGGGCGGGCAGGCCGCTGGAACGAAAGCCGGATTGCAGGCATAGTGCACGCCGGGGACGGAGAGCCGCGGCGCTTGCGTGAACAGGCCGGAGGCCAAGATTCAAATGCGTTTGCAGATGCGTTCCTTTTTCATTGCTTTCAGCTCGTTGATGCTTTTGAGCGCGGGTGCCGCGCAGGCCAAGGTCGACATCACCATCGACAAGGACAATCAGCAGATGACCATCGCCATCGACGGCGTCGCGCGCTATCGCTGGCCGGTATCGACCGGCATTCCCTCGCGCGAAACACCGAACGGCGCGTTCCGCGCCTTCCGCATGGAAGAGGACCACTACTCCAAGGAATTCGACGACGCGCCGATGCCGCACTCGATCTTCTTCACCAAGATCGGGCACGCTATCCACGGCACAGATTCGGTGGGCCGGCTCGGCTCGCCCGCTTCCCATGGCTGCGTGCGGCTGTCGCGCCAGAATGCATCGACGCTCTACGCGCTGGTGCAAGAACAGGGCGTGCTCAACACCTCGGTGACTCTGACCGGCTCTGCGCAGGTGGCGCTAGCCCGCAATCCGCGCGGCCGCACCAACAATGCCGTGGCCCGCGCCCAACAGCCGGCCGACGAGCAGTACAGCGCTGTCGGCGATCCCGTCACTCTGACGCCGCCGGCGCAGCCCGCCCGCCGCTACATGCCGCAGGACGACAACTACATCTATCCGGCCGACGGCAGCGACACCGGCGCGCGCTACCCGGCACCGCGCACCAACCGCGTCTACGGCGCGCAGGTCTATCCGCCGCAGCCGCAGCCATCCTACGACCAGGGCTACGGCCAGCAGCAGGGCTACTACTATCAGCAGCAGCAACCCCGGCCGTATTATCAGCCGCGCGGCGGCTACAATTACTACCAGAACTGATGTGACCTGACGGCTGCCGCACTCTCCGGCTTTTGCGCGTCAGGAGCCCACAGCCCCGTACGACCTGATCACCGCATCCCTTCGCGCGACGAGCGAATCAAGGACCGCAGTCGGCCGCGGGAAATTGCGGCAATCTGTGCATGAATTGAGCAGCAAAACCGACGCAGGGAAGCAACACTCCCCAACCTTCAACGCTGCGGCGTTCCAGCCAAATTGACAACCAGGGGGCCGCCCGTATTGTCGTTCCGATTGTTGGCTCCCGCGCCGGCCGATGATGCTCAGCCCGTTTCCAGGTCGGGCGTCGCATCGCCCGGCTGTCGCAGCATGCGCCGCGCGATCTTCTCCTCACTCGGTACCTTGACGTCCCAGGCGAGTCCCAGCGCTTCCAGCGCGCGGATAAAGATGAAGCCGGGATCGAACTCGAACCAGCGCAGGCCGAAGGCGGCGGAATACGGGAAGGCATGGTGGTTGTTGTGCCAGCCCTCGCCCCAGGCGAGCCAGCCATCACGCCGAGATTGCGGCTGTTGTCGTCACGGGTGACGAAGGGCTGCGCGCCGAACGTATGCATGATCGAGTTGATCGCCGACATGGTCTGCTCGACCACGAACATCCGGACCACACCGCCCCAGAGCATGCCGCTCAGCGCGCCCCACAGGCTCATGGTGGCAAGGCCGCCAATCGCGGCCGGCAGCAGCAGGCCAAGCGCAGCCCAGCTGTAGTAGTAGCTATTGACGGCCACCAGCGTCCGGTTCGCCATCAGATCCGGCACGTAATGTGCGACGTTGGGATAATCGTGCTCGATCATCCAGGTCAGGTGCGCGTGCAGGAAGCCGCGCAGGCGGCCAAGCGCGCCCTCGCCGTGCAGCCGCGGCGAGTGCAGATCGCCGTCGTGATCGGACAGTTCGTGATGGCGCCGATGCATCGCCGCCCAGGACAGCATCGGGCCGATGTTGTTGCAGAAGTCGGCGGGCTCGGCGGTCTCAGTCGGAGCTGAGTTCTGAAAAATGGAGCTTGCGATGTCTCGCCGCCTGCCCGCAATGGGTGGGCGGCGACGCTAACGGCTGACGCAACCAACGCAACCAACGCAACGGACGCCACTTACGCGACGCATGGCCCGGCCATGTC
>NZ_JADPKQ010000138.1:0-2702 GCF_023074015.1 Bradyrhizobium sp. 142 | reverse complement strand
CTCGACTTCTACAACCGCGCATCAGAACACCCATCTGTCTATGTTGTTGTAGAGAAGAGACTTTGCTGATTGGGATGCGATCCCGTGGGGTATCTTGGGTTCTGTCGCGCTCGTTCGGCGATAGATTGAGCGGCAGTTGTTATCAGCGAGGCGCGGGCGAAGATCCACGGGCCGTCCGATAGCGGATGGAAGGCTTCGATTTCGCCGGCTTCAGCGGCCAGCCGGAGCGTCTTGGGCGCGATCTTCAGGAGCTTTGCGGCGTTGCTAAGGTTGAGCCAGGGTTCGATCCCGTCATCGGCGGGCTTGAACACCGGGAGGTGGTAGCTCGAGCGCATTGATGTGACGCGCTCGCGGGTCCAGCGATTGCCGTTGCCTGTCTTGAGGCCGTTTCGGTTGAGGAGGCCGGCAATCAGATCGTCGCTGGCGATCAGCACCAGTTGACGCACGGCTTGGATAATATCGGCAGAGGTGCTGTTGCGCTGTCCGCGCCGGCGCTTGGGCAAGCGCAACTCGCTGTGGGCACCACCCACCCAGTGGACGATGAGAACGATCTCGGAAGCCGCGTCGTCGATATCGGCCACGACCTCATGGACGAGGGTGCGTACAATGCGCTTCTTGAGGCGAGCATCCGTCGTCGGCGCATCCCAGACCGTTTTGAGGTTCGAGGCAAGAACGCTGAGCGAAGCTGGATCAGCAATGGGCGCGGACGTCACTGCATCATGCATGGCGATCTTGCCCTCGACCTCCGCCACGTGAGCGAGCGCCCTGTTCCAGCGCGCTTCCAGCTCACTCGCCACCAGCCGGTTCGCGGGGTCAGCGGCATCGTATTGCCGGAAAGCCCTGTCGGCGGCATAGCGCGCCGCCTCGAGGTCGCGATTGAGAGCATCGCGCACCTGATCGCGGCGTTCCCTGGCTCCCTTGGCGGCAGCGGTTGCAGCGGCGATAGCGCCTGGGCCGACAACGCCAAGCAGTGCTTCCTCTATTGCATCATCGACGCGCAATCCTCCGAAGGCGATGCAGTGAGGGCCGCCATTGTCCATCCAAGCGCGGCTGCAGCTGTAGCGCGGGATATGGTGCTTCATGCCTGAGTACCGGAGTGTGAGCTTGCGGCCGCAGCGCTTGCACCGGATCAGACCGGCCAGCAGCGCGTCTCCATGCTTGGGCGCGCCGTGATGCCGACCAGTGGGAACGTTGCTGCTGATCATCGCGCGGATCGCCTCGAACCTCTCCCAGCTCACATACCCGTCGTGGGTATTAGGCTTCAACGTCAACCATTCGTTCCGCGTCTTGCGGCGGATCTTCACGGTCACGCCCTCGGCGGTGTATCCTGCCGCCACAGCCGTCTTACCATAGGCATAGGCGCCGCCGTAGACCGGGTTCTCAATGATCCGGTGGATGGCGGAGTAACTCGGTCGCCGCCAGGCTGTGTCGCCGTTGGACTGTTTCACCGGCAGATCGAGATTGTACTCGTGGAGCCAGCAGAGCGCCTGTCGGGCACTGCCCAGTTCCTCGACCTTGTCGAACACCAACTGGATCGCTTCCTGGACGCGCTGATCCGGATCTTTCTCATAGCGGTCGCCGGCCTTCACGAAGCCGACGGGCGCCGCCACAATCAACTCGCCCCGGCGCGCCTTCTCATAGCGGGCCGAGAGCGAGCGCTGGCGCAACAGATCCAGCTCGTACTCATTGAGGCTACCCTTGAGCCCGAGCAGCAGGCGGTCGTTGCCGTGCCTTGGCGCATAGATGGTCTCCTGATCGACCAGAACGGTGTCGACCACGCGGCACATCTCGATGAGTTGCTGCCAATCCCGGCTGTTGCGAGCGAACCGCGAGACCTCGCGGGCGCAAACTGCACCGACCTTACCGAGGCAAACCTCCGCTACCATCCGCTCAAAACCAGCGCGTTGGACCCCGCCGGCGGCTGAACGACCGAGATCATCATCGATCACTTCGATCTCAGACCAACCGAGCGCCGTCAGCCGGTCCCGCATGGCGTATTGCAACGCGCTGCTCTCGCGATTGTGCAACACCTGATGTGCCGAGGATTGACGCACGTAAAGAATCGCCTTGCGCTCCAGATGATGAGGCCTGACCTTGTCAGAGATCATGACCGACCTCCTTCGCGGGCGGCGTCGCTGTCATCGCAGCATGGTCGACGATCAACTGCGTCATCAGGCTTGTGAGGGCCGCCCGAGCTTCCGCCGGCAGCTCCAGCCATGCTGGTGCGCCGATGGCGCCGTTCGAAAGGCCGCTCCCGAACAGATCCATCTGCTGCTGCGGCCGCGGTTGTCGATTGTGTCGGTATCCGCTCCCTGGCATTGCCGTCTGCCGTGACATGGGTCTCTCCCCGATTCTGGTCGTGAGAGGCTCTGGATGCGCTAGAAAGCAGAGCAGCTGATGACGTTCGATCCATCAACGCCAGATCGAGAAGCGCTGAAAACGCTGCAAGTGCGGTTATGCTGACAAATGGCCGAGCTGCCAAAAGCTCCGCCTCAGGGCATGCCGTCCGGTCGAACATCCATGCTGGAACCTCCAGCCAACGATCTGCTTGCGATCCATCCAGCGTGCAGCGGAAGGCGACATCGCCAGCCTTGTCGACGGCCCCATGAACGCAAACTCGGCAGCCAAACCAAGGATGATATCGATAAAGAACCTCGCGAAGAACGGTCCTGTGGGCGTTCTCAAACCTCGTTGTACAACGG
>NZ_JADPKQ010000029.1:0-65603 GCF_023074015.1 Bradyrhizobium sp. 142 | reverse complement strand
TCTCGCGATGACGCCCTTGCGCTTCGCTAACCCTTCGCCGCCATCAGGCTGGGTAAAGGACTTCCACCTCCAAGCTGTCGAACATGCTCGGCACACCAACCACAAAGCCCGGCGCGAGCCGGGCTTTGTTTCTTGCTGGACGCCTCTATTGATCTCGGTAGTTGCTCAGTACTTGCTCAGTACTTGGCGACCACCGGGCCACCGAACTAGGTAGTTGATGCCAGCGCGGGGATGGTTCCGTGGTGTTCGGCCGGGGGGCTCGACACGATATCGAAACCACTACGGCATGCGACAAGGCGGTGCAGCTATGAGCAGCAACATCGTCGAGTTTCCCGGAGCTGAGCGACCGATCACGGAAAGCGAGACTGACAAGCTTCACTCCTAAGCATTCCGCGATCTCGAGCCTCGGATTTGCGACTGCGTCAGCATGGCGAAGATTGCCGCTCAGGCAGCGATGAGAAGGAATAACGATCGCGAGCTGGTTTTTGCGGTCGCACATGCTTCCGAAATGCTGGACGCGCTCAAGGCTGATTATTAGGCCACTTACCACGGCGACAAACAGATGGCCGCGGCATGAAGCACGGGCGCCGATCCCACCGAACCTGCAACCGGCAGCGTATCGGCGCGCACGCCCGCCCGCTGACCGTCGGCGGATTTCTCTATTGCGACAGCTTCCCGGGACCAATTTAATGGTGCGGTCATAGGGAGAAGACACAATGCAAAAATTGATTGCTGCTGCTGCATTAACCGCCGCTCTCGCGCTAGCGGGCTGTGGAAGAGAGCCTGGGCCGAAGGGTGACCCAGGACCGCAGGGCCCGGCTGGCCCACAAGGCGCCCAAGGTGTTCAGGGCGTTCCCGGTCCTCAAGGAGCGGCCGGTGCACAAGGGCCACAGGGGCCGCAAGGGCAAAAAGGCGACAAGGGAGATAAGGGCGATCCGGCGTCCGTAAACATCCGCGCAGTGCAAGCAGATGGTGCGGTCAATTGCGACACCAGCGAAACGCTCGTGTCCGTTTTTTGTCCAAGTGGAGGGGCGGCGGACGGCGCGAAGTGTGGTACCTCGCCGACGGTCGCGCTTTGCTTGAAGAAGTGAAATCGAGTGGCCCGCCGGTTCACGCTGGCGGGCATTTCCCGTACGATGTGACCTCGGCGATGCCGAATATATGGGAACCAAGGGGCCGGCTACCCCTTATGCTTTGGGGGCGATGGAGGGCCATCGCCATGAAGAACCGAGATCTTGCCGGCGTCGCTATTGCGGTTGTCATTTGCGGGATCGGCTATTCGGCCTATCTGGTTCGAGATCAGGGCAATATCTGCCCGCGGCCATCAGCCACTTCGGTAGCATCGCTGTTCGCGCCCTGCCAAGCATTGGACGCTACAATGGGGCATTCGGTCTCCAAATCGGAAGCAGTGCAGATGGGCCTGCTTACGCCCGACGAGCAAGCTTTGCCTCAGGCGACCCGGTTGGCCGGCTGGAATCATGCGACAGTGGGAATGGGCCGGTAAGTGGTTCGCGCCAGTCACCATAGATGGGCGCAGGTGAAGACATCGGCAGGGTTGACGCTTCTCGGTCTTGTCGCCTCTGCTTGTGCAATTTTTGACCAAGCGACGTCGAGCTCGACGGTTCGATCAGGCGCGCCATGGGCGCAAGATCTGCGTTTGCCGCCACCAAGTCGAGGGACGGCGGATGATCCCTCACGGATAAAGGCAGATCTGAATGCCGCGCGCGAGAAGGCAAGGCGCTAATCAAAGGTGCGGGCTTGGGCCCACGCATTGCCCAAATGAAACCAGCCGCCAATTGTGGCAGCCCTCGCAACCGAGAGGTACAAGGGCGTCTAGGCGCATTGCCATAAAGGTTTGCAGCGTCGCATCTGTTGGCCTGATCGCTTTGGCATCCGCAAATTGGCAACTGCGTCCCATGCTAAGCTGGAAAACCGAACACTTTCTCGACTTTTTAATCGTGACCTTCATCGCCTGCGTTGCTTGGCCTCGACCGCTGATTGTCGGATTGGCACTAATGGCAACGGCTGGGTTGCTGGTAGCACTACAAGGATTACACCAGATCGAAGTGGCGGGACGTGTCTCCCATTTGAATTTCTAGGAGAAATCGCTTCCTAGTGCGATGTCGGCTTCGGGCGACGCATCCATCCGACGCGGCTCAGCAAACCGTCGATCGCGGGCCAGAACAGCAATAGGATCGCCAGCGTCGTGATCGAACCGACCAGACCGTTTGACCAGAACACCTTGAGATCACCGCCGGAGCCGATCATCGACAGGCGGAAGGCATCCTCGGCGCGGTTGCCGAGCACGAGCGCCAGTGTAAACGGCGCGAGCGGGATGCCGATCTTCTTGAAAACGTAGCCGACGACGCCGAAGCCCAGCATCAGCCAGATGTCGAACATCGCGTTCTGGATCGCATAGGCGCCGATCGCGCAGGACACCACGATCATCGGCGCCACCGCAGCGAACGGCACCCGCAGGATCGAGGCGAAGATCGGCACCGTCGTCAGCACCAGCACAAGGCCGACGACATTGCCGAGATACATCGAGGCGATCAGGCCCCAGACGAAGTCCTTGTGCTCGACGAACAGCAGCGGGCCCGGATTGAGCCCCCACACCATCAAGCCGCCGAGCAGGATCGCGGCAGTGCCGGAGCCGGGAATGCCGAGCGCCAGCATCGGCAACAGCGCCGCGGTGCCGGAGGCGTGCGCCGCAGTTTCCGGCGCGAACACGCCCTCGATGCGGCCCTTGCCAAAACTCTCGGGATCCTTGGCGAAACGCTTGGCGAGATTGTACCCCATGAAGGACGCCGCGATCGCGCCACCCGGGGTAATGCCGAGCCAGCAGCCGATGAAGGAGGAGCGCAGCAGCGTCACCCAGTATTTCGGCAGGTCCTTCCACACGCTCAGCACGACGCGAAGCGAAATGCTGGCCGCATGCCCGCGCAGCGCCAGGCGCTCCTCCATGGTCAGCAGGATCTCGCTGATGCCGAACAGGCCGATGACGGCAACGAGGAAGTTGATGCCCCGCAACAACTCCGCGGTGCCGAAGGTCATGCGCAGCTGGCCCGACACGGTATCCATGCCGACGCCGGCGAGCAGAAGGCCGAGCGACATCGAGATCACCGTCTTGTGCTTGGCCTCGCGCCCGAGGCCGACGAAGGAGCAGAAGGTCAACAGGTACACCGCGAAGAACTCGGGCGGGCCGAACTTCAGCGCAAAGGACGAGATCATCGGCGCAAGGAAGGTGATCAGCAGCACCGCGACAAGCGAGCCGATAAAGGAGGACGTGAACGCCGCCGTCAGCGCCTCCGCCGCCCTGCCCTGCTGCGCCATCGGATAGCCGTCGAAGGTGGTCGCGACCGACCAGGCTTCGCCGGGAATGTTGAACAGGATTGAGGTAATGGCGCCGCCGAACAGCGCCCCCCAGTAGATGCAGGACAACATCACGATCGCCGAGGTCGGATCCATCGTGAAGGTCAGCGGCAGGAGGATCGCCACGCCGTTGGGGCCGCCGAGGCCGGGGAGCACGCCGACGAAGATGCCGAGCACCAGCCCGACCATCATCAACACCAGCGTCTTCCACGTGAGCAGGACGGCGAAGCCGTGGACCAAAAGACCGAACGCTTCCATCGCTACCCGCCTAGTAGCCGAAGGCCGCTTCGAGCGGTCCCTTCGGCATGATGACGTCGAAGGCGATGTCGAAGGTGACGAACATGATCGCCGTGAACAGGAAAGCGGTGAGCAGCGACTTCCACAGTGCGATCTTGCCGACCAGTCGCATGAAACTTGCGATCAAGAGGAAACTCGCGACATAGAGGCCGAGGAACTGCGTCACGAGGCAGAACAGCAGCGTCGGTACGAACACCGCCAGAACGCGGCGGGCCTGCGCGCGCGTGACGAAGATTTCGGACGCCGCGCGGCGGGCAAGCAGGGCGACGATCAGGCCGTAAAGGCTGGCGCCGCCGAGGATGAACGAGAGATAGAACGGGAAATAGCCAGGCTCTGGCCCGGTCGAATCCCAGGAGATGCCGGTGCGCCAATTGTCGTAGCCGAACGTTGCGGCCAGCGCGAGCAGCAGGAGGCAGACGACGATCTCGACCGTGCCGGAACTCGCGACAGCGGGTGAGTCGTCTTCAGGCGCGGTCGGATCCTCGACGACGATTTCAAGATCGGTTTGGGACATGAGCTCTGGAGGCTGGAACTTGTTCACCTCGCCCCGCTTTGCGGGAGCGGTCGGCGCAAAGCGCCGGGTTAGGGGATGTCTCCGCAGGGACGGCGAATATTGGACTCGCGGAGAGAGCCCCTCGCCCCCGCCCTCTCTCCGTAACAACGGGGAGAGGGCGAAGAGGGAGACCGCTATTTCGCGACGAATCCGGCTTCTGTCATCAGCGACTTGTTGGTTGCATCGTCCTCCTCGAGGAATTGCACCATGTCCTTGCCGCTGAGGAAGATCGGCTTCAGCGCCTGCTTTTCCATGTAGTCCTTGTATTCCGCGGTCTGCGTCACCTTGTGGAACAGATCGACATAGAACGCCTGCTGCTCCGGCGTGACCTTGCCGGGCAGGAACATCGCGCGCAGCATCAGATACTGGACGTCGATGCCCTCCTCCTTGCAGGTCGGGATGTCGGCCCAGGACTGCGTCTCCGTCACCTTGCTGGTGTAGGAAATGCGCTCCTTGTCGAACACGCACAGCGGACGCACCTGGCCGGCGCGCCAGACTTCGAGATTTTCGCTTGGATTGTTGACGTTGGATTCGGTGTGGTTGCCGACGAGCTGGGTCGCGGCCTCGCCGCCGGACTTGTAGGGCAGATAGGAGAATTTCGCGCCGGTCTTCTGCTCGAGGAAGACGGTCAGCACGTGATCCTCGCGCTTGGAGCCGGTGCCGCCCATCTTGAACGGCGAGCTCGCCGCCTTCGCGGCCGCGACGAATTCCTTCACCGTCTTGGGGCCCGCGCTGTTGTCCCACAGCACGAACTGATCGAGTGCGACCACCGAGACCGGAGTCAGCTCACGCCAGTTGAACGGGATCTTCGCCGACAGCGGCAGCATGTAGATTAGCGAATAGGCGATCAGCACCTTGTTCGGATCGCCCTCGCTGGATTTCATGTACATCAGCGCTTCGGCGCCCGAGGCGCCACCCTTGAGCGAGACGACCATCGGCTGCTTCATCAGATTGTTCTTCTGGATCGCAGCCTGCATCATCCGCGCCATCTGGTCGGAGGCGCCGCCCGCACCGGCTGCGACCACGATCTCGACGGGTTTTGTCGGCTCCCAGCCGGCAAAGGCCGGCGCACTCAAGAACAGCAGGACCGTGGCGCAAGCGGCTTTAACTGACATTTGCACGAGTTTCTTCCCTCGGTTCTTATTGGCTTTGTAATGCCGGGAGGCTTATGGGAGCTCATTGTGCGGACTAATGGCGACGGGTTCAAGCAGGCAGGCGCCCCGCCGCATATGACTTTCGGCTGACGACAGCCGGGCCCACGTGGCGCTACTTGCCCTTCCAACTTGGCGTGCGCTTGTTGAGGAAGGCGTCCATGCCCTCGCGGAAATCTTCGCTCATATAGGCCTTGAGGATCAGGTCCTCGCCCTCTTCGCGCGACAGCGTGCGGCGGATGCGGCGCACCGCTTCCTTCGTCGCTTCCAGCGTAAGCGGCGCGTGGCTCGCCACGAGCTTTGCGGTCTCGTCGGCACGGCGCTGCAGGGTCTCGACGTCCGGCACGATCTCGTTGAGCAGGCCGAGGGACAGCGCTTCCTGCGCCTCGACCAGCCGCGCCTTGAAGATCAGATCCTTGGTGCGGGCGGGACCAACCAGCGAGACGACGCGGCTGATGTTCGACATCGACAGGCAGTTGCCGAGCGTGCGCGCGATCGGAAAGCCGATGCGGGTGGTTTCGGTGCCGATGCGGAGGTCGCAGCAGGCCGCAATGCCGGCGCCGCCGCCGGTGCAGGCTCCCGCGATCGCCGCGATCACGGGGACGCGGCATTGCTCGAGCGTGCCGAGCACGCGGTCGATGCGGGCCTCGTAGTCGAGCGCGTCCTGCTCGGTCTTGAAGGCGCGGAATTGCGAGATGTCGGTGCCGGAGGCAAAAGCCTTGTCGCCCGTGCCGGTCAGGATCAGCGCCTTGATCGAGCGATCGGCGTTGATCTCCTGGCAAATCTCCGCCATGCGCTCATACATGGCGAAGGTCAGTGCGTTGCGCGCCTGGGGACGGTTGAAGGTGATCCGCGCGATGCCGTCCTGGACGGAGTACAGCAGGTCTTCGTTGGCAGTCGCAGGTAGGTTCATCGCGCGCTCACTTCACGGTTGTTTGTCTTAAGCGACCTGGGCCTTGGCCATCGGCACCACGTCGCGTCCCTTGAGGACGTCCATGGCCGCCAATACGCCGCCGCTCCGGTGCGGAATCTTTGCAAGATCGAGGCCCATCTCGACGCCGGCGAGCGTGCCCATCAGCATCAGATCGTTGAAATGGCCGATATGGCCGATGCGGAACACCTTGCCCTTGACCTTGTTCAGGCCGGTGCCGAGCGACATGTCGAAGTTCTCCAGCACCACCTTGCGGAAGGCGTCGGCGTCGTGGCCCTCGGGCACACGAACGCCGGTCAGCGCCGGCGAATGCGCGGCGGGATCGGCGCACTGCGTCTCCAGGCCCCAGACCTTGACCGCGGCACGCGTCGCCGCGCTATGACGCTTGTGGCGGGTCCAGACGTTCTCCAGCCCCTCCTCTTCCAGCATCTTGATCGCTTCACGCAGGCCGTAGAGCAGATTGGTCGCGGGCGTATAGGGGAAGGTGCCGAGCTTGTTGAAGTTGATGACCTCCTGCCAGTCCCAGTAGGAGCGCATGCCGGGGTTAGCCTTGGCGACGGCAAGCGCCTTCTCCGAGACGGCGTTGAAACCGAGGCCCGGCGGCAGCATCAGGCCCTTCTGTGAGCCTGCGACCGAAACGTCGATGCCCCAGGCATCGTGCTCGTACTCCATCGAGCCAAGGCCGGAGATGGTGTCGACCATCAACAGCGCCGGATGCTTGACGCGGTCGAGCAGCTTGCGCACCTCCAGCGGCGGCGTCACGCAGCCGGTCGAGGTCTCGTTGTGGACGACGCAGACCGCCTTGATCGTGTGCTGCTTGTCGGCGCTAAGGCGCTGCTCGATCTCGGCGAGATCGGCGCCATGGCGCCAGTCGCTCGGGATAAAGTCGACCTCGAGCTTGAACCGATCGGCGATGCCGCGCCACAACACGGCGAACTGGCCGGTCTCGCACATCAGGAGCTTGTCGCCGGGCGCGAACACGTTGACCATCGCCGCTTCCCAGGCGCCGGTGCCGGACGAGGGGAAGATGATCACGGGCTGCTTGGTGCGAAACACCCGCTGCATCGAGGCGAGGACTGCGAAACCGAGCTCGGCGAACTCCGGACCGCGATGGTCCAGCGTCGGCATGTCCATCGCCCGCAGCACCCGGTCGGGCACGTTGGTCGGTCCTGGAATCTGTAAGAAATGCCTTCCAGAGTGCACGGTCATGGGCGTCCTTCCCGGTCCTGCCTTGATTTTGATGGCCGCCGAATAGCACCATTTGACCGGCTTGTCCCCTCTCCTTAAGGCGCCTGCATGCGCGACCGGCGGACCTCAGCCGGCCCCTACTCCGCGGCCACCACCTTTCCGGACGGCACCCTCCCCTCGGCCTCCGAAAACGGCCCTCTTCCGGATGCATCAGGAAGGGGAAAAGCCGCCGAATAGTAGCAGCCCAATCGACATCGGGAACGGCAGGTACCAAATGCCGGTCGCGTCAATCAAGAAGCCCGCGACCAGCGGGGAGACGATGGCGGCAAAGGCCGAGCCGGTGTTCATGAGTCCGGAGGCGGTCCCGGAACGTTTCGGGGCGATGTCCATCGGAATCGACCACATCGGGCCGATCACCAGCTCGGCGCAGAAGAAGCCGGCCGACAGGCACAGCACGACGATCGTAATGTCGTGAACCGGACTCCCATCTCCACCTCTCCCTGACGCTTGTTATGCTGTTCGCCTGCCTGCCGCGCGCTCTATGTGCCGACCACTTTCAGATGCGGCGAGGAATTGCCCTGTGGGCGCCGCTCCAGAAGCTTCATCGCGGCGTCGACGCCGCCGGAGCGGTGCGGCACGCCCGCGACCGACAGGCCCATCTCCACGCCGGTGAGCGCGCCGAGGAGCGTCAGCGCGTTGCATTCGCCGAGATGGCCGATGCGGAAGACTTTTCCGGCGACCTTGGAGAGGCCCGAGCCGAGCGATATGTTGTAATTGTCGAGCACGATCTTGCGAAACTGATCGGCGTCGTGGCCCGGCGGCATCAACACCGCGGTGAGCACCGGCGAGAATTCGGCGGGCTCCAGGCAGAGGATCTCGAGGCCCCAGTGATTGACCGCGGCACGGGTTGCGGCAGCAAGCCGCTGATGGCGCGCGAAGACGTTGTCGAGCCCCTCTTCGAGCAGCATCGCGATCGCCTCGCGCAAGCCATAGAGCAGGTTCGTCGCCGGCGTGTAGGGGAAGAAGCCATTTGCGTTGGACTTGAGCATTTCCTCCCAGTCGAAATAGGAGCGCGGCATCTTGTTGGTCTTCGAAGCAGTGCGAGCCTTCTCCGAGATCGCGTTGAAGCCGAGCCCGGGCGGCAGCATGAAACCCTTCTGCGAGCAGCTCACGCTGACATCGACCCTCCACTCCTCGTGGCGGTAGTCGACCGAGCCGAGCGAGGAAATGGTGTCGACCATCAACAACGCCGGATGCGCGGTGCGGTCGATCGCGGCGCGGATCTCGGCGATGCGGCTGGTCGCACCGGTCGAGGTCTCGTTGTGCACGACCATCACGGCCTTGATCGCGCGCGCGGTGTCGTCAGCGAGCTTTGCCTCGATCACGGAGGGGTCAGCGCCACGGCGCCAGTCGCCGGGAACGAAATCAACCTCGATGCCGAAGCGGCCCGCCATCTGCCGCCACAGGATGGCGAAATGGCCGGTCTCCACCATCAGCACTTTGTCGCCAGGCGACAACGTGTTGACGATCGCGGCCTCCCAGGCGCCCGTCCCCGACGAGGGGAAGATCACGACCGGACCTGCGGTCTGGAAAATCTTCCGGCTGCCTTCGAGCACAGCGCGACCGAGCTCACCGAATTCCGCGCTCCGATGGTCGATGACAGGCATGTCCATCGCGCGCAGGACGCGCTCGGGGACCGGACTCGGGCCCGGAATCTGAAGGAAATGGCGTCCCTGATGCATGAAAACGTCCCTGTCGGCGGATTCTGGCCCGGTCTAGAGATTATTTTGCATTCATTTTTTGTCCTTTCAATCGAAATTTGGTATTCGATTGCGAACATCGACGCGATCAAACAGGCAAACTACTGTGCGGCAAATGAAATCCACGATTCCAGATGCCGGGGTTCCGATCGGCCCGCCAGCCGCAAATGGCGGCGACCGTCAGGAGCCTTCGCTTCACGGCGAGACCCTGCTGCGGCTGCGCGACTACGTGGTCGAGGGCAACATCCCCGACGGCGCGCGCGTTCCCGAACGTCAGCTCTGCGAGATGCTCGGCATCTCCCGCACCCCGCTGCGCGAGGCCCTGAAAGTACTCGCCGCCGAGGGCCTGATCGAGCTCCTGCCCAACCGTGGGGCGCGCGTGCGCCAGCTCAGCCAGCGCGATCTCGAGGAGCTGTTCGACGTGATGGCGGGGCTGGAGAGCCTTGCCGGGCGCCTCGCCTGCGAAGCCATTACCGATGCGGAAATCACCGTGATCGAACAGCTGCATTACGAGATGTACGGCCACTATCTGCATCGCGACATGCACGGCTATTTCCAGGCCAACCAGCGCATCCACGAGAGCATCGTCGCGGCCGCACGCAACGAGACGCTAAAGTCGACCTACGCCAATTTCGCCGGCCGGATCCGCCGCATCCGCTACTCCGCCAATTTCGCCCGCAAGCGGCAGCGCTGGGCCGAAGCGATGCGCGAGCACGAGGCCATCCTCGACGCGCTGCGCCGCCGCTCCGCGAGCGAACTCAGCGACATCCTGTTCCAGCACCTGCGCAACAAGCGGGCGGCGGCGATCGAGCACCTGACCGAGCCTCAAGACGACGCGGCGGCCCCGCTTTGAGGGGCGCTCAGCTTGCTCATTTTGAATTCATAATATAATCGACCAGAAACAAGAATGAATACTCCAGCCGGGCTCCAGCCCCTCGTTGGATCACTCCGGGACCAGGGATGACAAACGACTCCTCGCTCGAACGGCGCCTGTGCGCGGAAATAACCGGCGACGTCCTGTTCGACCGCTTCAGCCGCGGCCGCTACGCCACCGACGCCTCGTTCTACCAAATCATGCCCGCGGGCGTGGTCGTGCCCAAGACCGTGGACGAGGCCTTGCGGGCCCTGGCGATCGCGCGCGACGACGGGCGGAAGGTCACCCCGCGTGGCGGCGGCACCTCGCAATGCGGCCAGACCGTCAATGACGGGCTCGTGGTCGATCTCTCGAAACATCTGAACCGGATCCTGTCGCTGGACGTCGAGGGCCGCACCTGCGTGGTCGAGCCCGGCATCGTGCTCGACGATCTCAACCGCCAGCTGAGAAAGCACGGCCTGTGGTTTCCGGTCGACGTCTCCACGGCCTCGCGCGCCACTATCGGCGGCATGGCCGGCAACAATTCCTGCGGCGGCCGTAGCTTGCGCTACGGCACCATGCGGGACAACACGCTGTCGATGGAGGCCGCCCTTGCCGACGGCACGCTGAGCCGCTTCGGCGAGGTCTCGCGCGATCTCTCTGACTTTGACGCGAGCGACAGCGCGCGGGCGCTCTTCCGCGACATGCTCGATCTCGGCGCCCGCGAAGCCGAGGAGATCGCCACGCGCTTTCCAAAGGTGCAGCGCCGCGTCGGCGGCTACAATCTCGATGCGCTGGTGCCGCGCAATGCGCGCAACAACATGGCGCACCTTCTTGTCGGCTCCGAAGGCACCCTCGCTTTCACCACCAAGGTCGAGCTGAAGCTGTGGCCGGTGATCCGCAATAAAGCGCTCGGCGTCTGCCATTTCGGCAGTTTTTATGAGGCGATGGATGCGGCCCAGCACCTGGTCAAGCTCAAGCCGATCGCGGTCGAGCTGGTCGACCGCACCATGCTCGCGCTCGGCCGCGATATCGCGATGTTCAGGCCGATCATCTCTGCCGCCATCAAGGGCGATCCGGATGCCGTGCTCGTGGTCGAATTCGCCGAAGAGGACCAGGCGGACAATCTGGCCCGCCTCAAGCAACTCGGCGAATTGATGGGCGACCTCGGCTTCGGCTGGAATAACGACAGACGCAAATGGGGCGGCGTGGTCGAGATCACCGAGCCCAGGCTGCAAAGCGGCATCGCAGATTTCCGCGCCGCCGGTCTCAACGTCATGATGTCGATGAAGCAGGAGGGCAAGCCGGTCTCCTTCGTCGAGGACTGCGCCGTGCCGCTGCCGCATCTTGCCGACTACACCGCGCGGCTGAGCGAAGTCTTCGCGAAGCACGGCACCAGCGGCACGATGTATGCGCATGCCTCCGAGGGCTGCTTGCATGTGCGCCCCGTGCTGAATTTGAAGCTGGAGAAGGACGTCAAGGCGATGCGGGCCATCGCCGAAGAAGCCTTCGAGCTGGTGCGCGAATACAAGGGCTCGCATTCCGGCGAGCACGGCGACGGCCTGGTGCGCTCGGAATTCCACGAAACGATGTTCGGCGAACGCCTCGTGGCCGACTTCAGGGAAGTGAAGCAGCGCTTCGATCCCGAGGGCGTGCTCAATCCCGGCAAGATCGTGGACGCGCCCAAAATGGATGACCGCTCGCTGTTCCGTTACCGGCCCGACTATCGCGTCACTGACTTGAAGACCAGGCTCGACTGGTCCGTTTATCCCGGCGCCGGCGGCGGATTCCAGGGCGCGGTCGAGATGTGCAACAACAACGGCGCCTGCCGCAAGCTCGAGGGCGGCGTGATGTGCCCGTCCTACCGCGCGACGCGCAGCGAGAAGGACGTCACGCGAGGCCGCGCCAACACGCTGCGGCTTGCGATCTCCGGCCAGCTCGGCCCTGACGCGCTTTCGTCCGACGAGATGATGGAGACGCTGAAACTCTGCGTCTCCTGCAAGGCCTGCCGCCACGAATGCCCGACCGGCGTCGACATGGCCAAGATGAAGATCGAGGTGCTCGCCGCTCGTGCCGCATCACACGGCCTGACGCTGCGCGATCGCCTGGTCGGCTACCTCCCGCGCTATGCCGGCCTCGCGTCGCGCTTCGCGCCGCTCGCCAATTTGCGCAACCGCAGCCCGCTGCTGCGAAAGCTGTTCGAGCGCTTTGGCGGCATCAGCGCGCGCCGGACGCTGCCGGCTTTCCGCAGCGACGTATTTGCGTCGCCGGCGGAATCGGTCGGGCCCGAAACGGGCCGCGAGGTCGTGCTTTTCGCCGACACATTTAATCGCATCTACGAGCGCGAAAACCTCGATGCCGCGCTGCGCGTGCTCGCGGCGGGCGGTTATCGCGTGCATCTGCCGAAACCTGCAAGCGGCAGCCGGCCGCTGTGCTGCGGCCGCACATTCCTGTCAGCCGGCCTAGTCGACGAGGCCAAGGCCGAACTCGACCGGCTCGTGGCCGCCTACGCGCCGTTTGCGGCGCGCGGCGTGCCGATCGTCGGACTCGAGCCGAGCTGCCTGCTGACGCTGCGCGATGAGCTCGCCTCGCTGCGCAAGGACGATGATGCCAAGGCGGTCGGCGCCCATGCCCTCACCTTCGAGGAGTTTCTGGTACGCGAGGCGAAGGCCGGACGGCTGCAACTGCCGCTCGGCGCCATCGCCGACAAGGCCGTGGTGCACGGCCATTGCCATCAAAAATCCTTCGGCGCGTTCAAGCCGGTCGAGCAGGTGCTGCGTCTCGTCCCCGGCCTCAAGGTCGAGACCATCGAATCGAGCTGCTGCGGCATGGCCGGCGCCTTCGGCTACGGCACTGAGACCTATGACGCCTCGATCGAAATGGCCGAGCTGTCGCTGCTGCCCGTTGTGCGGCGCGCGGATCAGGCGACGCTGGTCGTTGCCGACGGCACCTCCTGCCGGCACCAGATCCACGACGGCGCCCAGCGCGAGGCGCTTCACGTCGCGCGCGTGCTGGCGATGAGCCTCGATCGTGCCGAGACTCAATCCACAACCCCTCCCATTGCAAAGGAAACCAGCCATGGCTGACCTCACCCTCGACACCGGCCGCAAGATCCTCGACGCTGCCTTCGCGAAATCCACCGAGCTGAAGCTGAAGCCGCTGGTCGTCACCATCCTCGACGCACGCGGGGTGCTCAAGATCGCCGCGGCGCAGGACGGCACCAGCCTGATGCGCGCCGAGATCGCCCACGGCAAGGCCTATGGCGCGCTCGCGCTCGGCATGGGCTCGCGCGCTTTGTTCCAGCGCGCGCAGGAGCAGGCCTATTTCATCGACGCCGTGAACACCCTCGCCAAGGGCGCGCTGGTGCCGGTCCCCGGCGGCGTGCTGATTATGGACGGCACAACCTTGCTCGGCGCCGTCGGCGTCTCCGGCGACACCTCCGACAATGACGAGGCCTGTGCGGTCGCCGGCATCCAGGCGTCCGGGCTGAAGGCCAACGCGGGGTAATCTCCGGCGGGCCCTAGCATCTGCGATCTGGAAGCCATTTTTTGATATGTTTGCGGCGTTTGGGTCGACAAATAGGCGGTAGCGTTAGAGGGGCTCGAACCCTGATCCGAGGATTATGATTCCCGCGCTCTTATTTGCAAGGCACTGATCGGCGGTTGCCACGCGCCGATCTTCAATCGTCTTGTCAAGGCAGCAATGCGGAACCAATCGGGCTGTAACGGCGAAACTCATCAATCCACGCAACCCAAGGATTCGATTGCCTGCTTGAGGTTTTCCTCACAGAGAAGAAGGCCAGTTTCTTCTTCCGCGTGACCCAAGCGTGACCCAATTGAAAGCAGCCAGGCAGCCTCGGTCCGACCACCCTGTAAGCTATTGTTGGGGATCTTGGTGGGCGCACCAAGGAGATCGGCAGTCGAAGGGATCGACGGCACAACACAATCCGACTAATAGGTTCAAATCGCGGACCTGCAACCATCTCAAATTGTTATTTGAGACGGTCGCCTAGCGTTGCCCTCCGAAGCTGGACCGGAGTGCCAGCTAATCCCTTTCAAACCCACCTTTTTTGCAGCGACCGATCGCTATTTGCTTATCAGAGGCACACCCGGGCCATGTTTATGCGCGGCGAAGCCATTCATCTAGCTTCGACCATCGCCGTCGGCCCGAAGCGTTGCGAACAGCGATGGCCACTGCTTTCTTCTGACCCACCAAGATGACCAATCGCTTGCCCCTCGTGACCCCGGTGTAGAGCAGGTTTCGCTGGAGCATAGCGTAATGCTGGGTCATGACCGGGATTACAACAGCCGGGTATTCCGAACCCTGGCTTTTGTGAATTGTCGCAGCGTAGGCAGGCACCAAGGTATCGAGTTCACCAAACCCGTAAGTTACAGCCCGGTTGTCAAAGCTGACTGTGAGCTCGCCGTCGTCTAGATTTACTTCCTGGATATAGCCAATATCGCCATTATACACTTCCTTGTCATAATCGTTCTCGATCTGCATCACCTTGTCGCCGGGCGCGAAGGTCCACCCAAAGCGCTCGACCTTATTCGGCCCTGCCGGATTCAACGCTGCTTGCAGTTCGATGTTCAGTGACCGCGCACCGACCCCGCCTCGGTTCATTGGGCAGAGAACCTGAATGTCGCGAATGGGGTCGAGACCGAAGCGTTTGGGAATGCGCGTTTTCACCAACTCGACCATGCGCAGCACAGCGGTCTCGGGCTCGTCTGCTTGGACGAAGTAGAAGTCACTCTGGCCCTCCGGCTGGCTGAGATCGGGGATGAAACCCTGATTGATGCGATGGGCAGTGGTGATAATCCGACTTTGAGCTGCCTGTCGAAATACCTCGGTTAAACGCACCACGGGTAGGGCTCCGGAAGAAATGATATCAGCAAGCACCTGGCCCGGCCCTACGGAGGGAAGTTGGTCGATATCACCAACAACCAATAGCGCTGCGGAGTTCGGCAAGGCCGTCGCGAGGGCTTGCATCAACATCACGTCGACCATCGAGGCTTCGTCGACGACAAGCAGGTCGCAGTCCAGCGCATTATCGTCCCCGCGCTTGAAGCCTCCTCCTTTCGGGTCGACCTCCAGCAGTCGGTGGATCGTCTTAGCCTCGAAGCCCGTCGCTTCTGTCATGCGCTTTGCAGCCCGGCCGGTGGGAGCGCACAACAGCAGCCTTACTCCTTTTGCCGCCAGGATACGCAGGATGCCCCTGACGATGGTGGTTTTGCCGACGCCTGGGCCGCCAGTCATCACCAGGACTTTTGACATCAGAGCGAGGCGGATCGCGGCGACCTGCGTTTCGGCGAGGGCCAATCCAATCCGCTCTTCGACCCAAGGCAATGCCTTATCAGGATTAATCCAGGCCCACGGAAGCTTGCCATTCGTAAGCCGCGTCAGCTTTTCGGCGATTGCGCGCTCCGCTCGGTGTAACCCCGCGAGGAACACACATGGAGTTTCGTCGACGCTATCGGCGATGACCGTGCCCTCGGTCAGTTCCAGAGCAAGCGCCGTCCCCACCAGCTCCACAGATACCTCAAGCAGCTTCTCGGCCAGCCGCGTCAGCTCATTCGATGGCAAGCCACAGTGTCCCTGGTCCATGGCTTCGGTCAGCGCGTATGAAATACCGGCCCGAACCCGGATCATCGCGGTTTTCTCGATTCCGAGCTTCATCGCGATCGCGTCAGCAGTCTTGAATCCTATGCCGCGGATATCCCGAGCTAGACGGTATGGATTTTCGGACATGATCTGCACGGCATCGGCGCCGTAGGTTTTGAAAATCCGGACCGCCCGGGCCGTGCCGACGCCGTTGCTATGCAGGAATAACATGATTTCGCGGATTATCTTCTGTTCGGCCCAAGCGCTGGTGATACGGCTGGCTCGCACTGCACCGATCCCTGCGACCTCGAGCAGGCGCCGGGGTTGTGCTTCTATAGTATCGAACACCTTTTCGCCGAAGGCGCGCACAAGCTTCTTCGCGTAGACCGGTCCTATGCCGCGGATCATCCCGCTTCCGAGGTATTTTTCGATCCCGTCGACCGATGTCGGTTCCGAGGTCTTGAGAAACTTCGCCTTATACTGCTGTCCGTGGGTGCGATCGTTGATCCATTCGCCCGATGCAGTAACCCACTCCCCAGCTGCGATGACGGCCGAATGGCCGACTACCGTGACCAGCTCCCGGTGCCCCCTAGCCTTGATCCGAAGGACGCAGAAGCCGGTATCGCCGTTATGAAACGTCACGCGCTCGACGACGCCCGCCAATACTTCCTGGGTCGTCGGCTGGGCCTGGTGTTTCATAAGCGCAAACATATCATTTTCGCCGTGGCCGGGCAGCGCCTGTGATCGGGATTTGGCCCCACGACTCTAGTCGTGACTCTTGTTGTGGCCTTTTGCCAGCCATCCGCCAACCGTGGTTACTGACCTCGCTAATCCATGCGAGAGGAGTATAGAACTTGGCGCCGCCAGCACCAAAAGCCGGTTGGCACTAGTCCGTGCAGAGGCCGTGATCGAATAATGCGCAAGACACCACGACGCCGCTCGACGGAAATTGCTGCCTAGCAGCGATTTCGGGCGGGACCACGGTGCTAGCGCACCCGACACGATTCGATCGTGTGACCTGAGAGAGGGCGACGCACCCTCAAAACCGTCCCCTCGCCCGCCCCTCTTGGCCCTTGCCGACAGCAGGGCAATAAATGAACCGCAACGCAGCACTATGCAGCGTGTCGTCGTGCCATTTCTGTAAGGGCGTCGAGCCCCTTTTCCGTCAATGAATAAGGCGCTGCCTGCTCTCGGCTGGTCTTTTGCACTAACGCCTTCCGTTTTAGATACTGCATGAGAGCATTTATCGAAGCGTGCGGTATTTGTAGTGCATTTTTCAAATCCCTGATCCGCAGTGATTGTGCATCGCGTATAGCCGAGAGCACCGCGCGAACGCGATCTGATTCGACAGGTAGCCGGGGCGCATGCGCTAAGCGGGCGTCCGGGTGGCGTTGCGGATGCTTCAATCCGGCCGCAGTGATCCGATAGATTGCTCTATCAGCAAGGCCGTCCTGCGCTACGACAAGGTGCCTCGCAACAAAGCGATCAAGGATCTTCTGAACACTTTTCTCTGGGAGCAAAACTGCTAGCCTTATCTTTGTATCATTGGTTGCATAGGCGTCCGGAATCACCGAAAGCACGCACGACTCATCGCGTGACAGCAAAATAGTCTTGTCATTAGTGCGCGTGACGGCCTCAAGAATTCTTTCTGAGTCCCCGAATTTCACAAGTCCTTGCGCATGAAGTTTGACCAGAAGCTGACGAACTCTTTGAAGACTGATGCCTAACCTTTCGGCAAGTTCATTGCCCTGCATCGGCCGGTCTAAAACATCGAGCAGACGCCGAGCGCCAGGGCCAGGAAGTGCATTATCAGGCCGAATTCGATCTGGAGTTGCCTTAAATCGACAATTCCTTCCCCGTCGAGTGGGATGCCAACTACTCATAGCGCCGCGCCTGGCCAGACCTAGTTCCTTCAGTGCATCGAGCGCCACTGTTGCTCTCTTGAGATCAAGCTTGGCTTGAATTGCAATTTCAGTCTTGGATTCCTTGCGCAATCTGAGCGCGGCAAGACAAGCCGCCTGGGATTCGGTCAGAATAAGACTCCGAGCTCCGGGATTCATTCTGGCTCTCTGGCTGATTCGTGCAAGGCAACAGTATGGGCGATCTAGTGACAACGAACAGGCACAGCAGCAATAATCCACAACGCGATCAGAACAATCCAACGTCGCACGGTTAGACTTGCCACCAGACCGCACGCTCGACCCAGTTTCGCAAGCGCTGCCGCGGAGGATGCTCACTCTTCAAGTCGATCGCCACCTTTCACGAACAGCAGGCCAATGGCGCCGCCCGCCAGTAGCACCGCGATCGGAATAAGGCCAATCGCCTGTCGTCGAACGGACGTGTACCGATGATGTCGCGCCCTTGGTCGCTTCCCGTTTGGCCGAACCAAGCGAGATCAGTCCAGCCATCGCAAAGATGGTAGGCGAACACGAGGCGTTCGAACTCGATGCCGCTGAAATCCTCGAAGTGAATCGGCCGGACCGTCCGAGCTATCGTCACCTGCCTGCCTCCTGGCTTCCGCAACTGCGGAGTGGGTTGATGATCTGAACGTCCTCGAAGTCCTTTTCATTGTCGGTCACGACGACGCACTCATTAGCTTCGGCTACGGCGGCAATGATTGTGTCTAGCGCGCTTCGCGAACGGCCCTTGGCTTTACCGTTGGCCATCAGCCGCGCCCAGATCAAACCCGCCTTATCGTCGAACGATAGGATGCGGCCGGCGAACAGCGCTTGCGGCCCTTCTGGGCCAGCGAACCAAGTTTCAAGGCTGCTACGCTTCTTGTCTTTCGGCTTTTCCAAGATGCCTCGGTGGATTTCGGCGACGGTAAGCGAAGCAATGAAAAGGTCGTCGTCCTTCTGCGCGCCCATCCAAGCCAGCAGGGAGCCCGACGGCTCCGGCTTTATGACGTTGCTGATGATATTGGTGTCGAGGAGATAGCGTGTCACAGATCGACCTTACGCCCATCCTCTCGCGGCCGGCTGAGGTCGAGATCCTCGCCAACCAGAGGTGAGCGACGTAACGCTGCTAGAATACCGCCCGCTTTCGGAGGCTCGCCTGCCACGGCCTGCTGTATCGTCCGGCGAAGTTTCCCAGCTTCCGGACCTTCCTCCGTCAATTTCCGGGCAAGGGATCGGAGCAGATCGCGATCGGCGTCGAGCGCCTGAATCTCGAACCGCGCGATGCCACGCTCGGTCAGACGAGACCGATAATTCTCGAGGGCTCTCTTCTGTGCACTGTTGCTCATCGCTTGCCTCCGTGCTATATCCAGATATATAGCCTTATTGTCTTTGGAGTGCAAGGCTGGTGGAAGTGTTATCGGTCCCGGTAGATAAAGATGACCTCTCCCACGCATTTTAGGTGCCGGGGGGCTGCCACCGTGACGAGACGCCCCTCTTCCAAAGGGCGTGATCACAAAAATATTATTGCTACGATGGCCATCGACCCGCGCACCGCCACTACGCCGTCACGCGCCGGCATTCGCTCCGGTGCGACGCAAACTATTGATTTAAAAGCGATTTACGCCTTGCCAAGGCGTCATCAAGACATACAACAGCCGACAAGCTTCGTGTGGTCGCCGACGCGGCTCGCGAACCGGCCGTGCCTGCGTCATCGAAGCCCGATCCACGCCTCGTCAATCTGGTCCGGCTGCTGGCGCGACAGGCCGCACGGAACTTCGTTCAAGCCGAAACAGACAACCGGACGCGAGACCGCCTCCCGGAGTAAGGAGGTCGCCCTATGAAGGTCGCGCTCTACGCCCGCTACTCATCGGACAATCAGCGAGACGCCTCGATCGAGGATCAGTTGCGGCTCTGCCGCCTCCATGCCGAGAAGCAAGACTGGACTGTCGTCGACAGCTATACCGATCGCGCGATCTCCGGCGCGTCGCTCCTGCGCCCCGGCATTCAAGAGCTGATCAGCGACGCAATGCGCGGCAAGTTCGTCGTCGTGCTCGCCGAAGCAATGGATCGGCTGAGCCGCGATCAGGAAGACATCGCCGGGCTATTCAAGCGTATGGCCTTTGGCGGCGTACGTATCGTCACGCTTTCCGAAGGTGACGTGACGCATCTGCATGTCGGGCACGATGAACGCCCTCTTCCTGAAAGACCTCGCCGACAAGACGCGCCGTGGGCTGCGCGGCCGGGTCGAGGATGGCAAGTCCGGTAGCGGGCTGTGCTTCGGCTATGACGTGGTGAAGCAGTTCGCGGCAAATGGTGAGCCGATCCGCGGCGATCGGACGATCAACGAGGCGGAAGCCGCCGTCGTGCGCCGCATCTTCGCCGATTATCTCGCGGGCAAATCGTCCCGCGGCATCGCTGCGGCATCGCTTTTGAGCTGAACAAGGAAGGCGTGCCCGGGCCGCAAGGCGCCGAATGGGGGCCGTCGACGATCCATGGCAACCCGAAGCGCGGTGTCGGCATCCTCAACAATGAACTTTATGTCGGCCGCCTCGTCTGGAACCGTCTCCGCTATCTGAAAGACCCGGATACGGGAAAACGGGTGTCGCGCCTCAATCCTGAATCCGAGTGGGTGGTTCAGGAGGTGCCGGAGATGCGCATCATCGACCAGTAAGTCTGGAACCCGGTGAAGGCACGCCAGCAATCGCTCGCTTATGAGACGTCTGTGCCCAGCGAGAATGCGCAGAACGAACGGCGGCGTCCGAAGCACCCGTTCGCGGGCCTTGTGAAGTGCGGCTGCTGTGGCGGCGGTTACACGATGATCTCGAAGGACCTGCTTGGCTGCGCGACATTGCGGAACAAGGGCACCTGCGACAACCGCCTGAACATCCGGCGAGACGCGCTCGAAACCTCCGTGCTCAGCGGCCTCCGGACGCATCTCATCGAGCCCGAGCTATTCAAGGAATTCTGCGACGAGTTCACCCGCGAAGTGAATCGGCTGCGGATCGAGCGCAGCGCAGACATCATCAGTCAGGGCAAGGAGCTGGAACGTGTCCAGCGTGATTTGGATCGAGCGATCCAAGCCATCCTGGACGGCGTGCCCGGCGCTCAGCTCAAGGATAAGATTGGCGGTCTCGAAGCCCGCAAGGCGGAACTGACCGAGCTGCTTGCCAACGCTGATGAGCCACCGCCCCTCCTGCATCCGAACATGGCGGAGATCTACCGCCAGCGGATTGTAGCGCTCTATGAGAGCTTACAGAGCGAAGACGGCAAGGCCGAGGCGGCTGAGGTATTCCAGACGCTGGTCGATCAGATGACGCTTGTGCCTGACGAGGCCGAGCTGGCAATCGTGCTGCGCGGTGACCTGGCCGCAATCCTGCGGTTCGCTGCAAACAAGAAAACCCCGACGTCCTTTCGGAAACCGGAGTTTTGGGTGCCTTGCTTTCGCAAGAATCATTGGTTGCGGGGACTCGCAACCACCGATACCGACATTCGCTAGCCGTGGCCGACACACAGGCGGCAAGCATGCCGGCCTTCGGCACTTCCGACGTGATCCAGCGCGGCACGGAGGGACTCAATCATTCGCAATCGTTCTCGGCAGCGAAAGGATTTTCGGTGGCATCAAGAACGGCTCGGCGAGATGCCACCGCAACTTAGAATTGGTAGAGATTAGAATCCCTCAAACCAGAAATCGGGAAGAAGCGGTGCAATGAGCAAGCCGTTCTTATTGCTCACCTACTTATCTTTCCCGAAGCTTGGCGAAGCGACGTTGGGCGTTACGCGATTCAACGCGCCGCGTACGTTTAGATCGATTCCGAACTGTGACCTATTGTCACATCATCGTGTCTCACTGTAGCCGAGACCCCACAGGCTTTTCTCTGATGGGGACAACAGTGAAGCGTTTAGTGGGACCAATATGCGCGGCGGCTGCGATGCTGTCCGCTTGCCAGGCACATGCAGGGGAATCACCGTTCGGCTGGATCTACACCGCCGACCTGCATCCCAAAGGCACCGGCGAATACGAGCACAAGTCGTTTCTGCAGTCCGGGCAATCCCAGGGGCAGTATTATTACCTGCAGAACAAGGAAGAGATTGAATACGGCGTGACGGACCGGTTGCAGCTTTCCGGCTATTTCAACTGGAGCTATGCCAACGCCTTTCGTAATGGCTTTGACGGGACTACGGGCGGCCCGGGCGTCACCCAATTCCTCGATGCCTCGTTCGATCCTTATGCCCGTTACGAGAAGGCGCGTTTCGATTCAGTCGCGCTGGAGGCGATTTACCAGGTCCTGAATCCCGTGACCGATCCGATCGGTCTGGCGCTCTATATCGAGCCCGAGATCGGACCGAAGGAAAAGGAGCTCGAATGGCGGGTCATCCTGCAAAAGAACTTCCTGGACGATCGCCTCATCGTCGCCCTCAATATCATGGGCAAGCATGAGCGCGAAGTCTACGCCGACGGCTCGATCGAAAGAGCCTCTCCGATCGACGTGACGGTCGGCGCGTCCTATCTCGTCGCGCCGAACTGGATGATCGGCCTGGAGACGCGCATCCACAACGAGTTCACCGGCTACTGGTTCAACAATCCCGAACATTCTGCGTTCTTTGCCGGACCTGTCATCCACTACGGTCAGAAAGAGTTCTGGTGGACGCTGGCTTGGCGTCATCAGCTTCCTGTGGTCATCACCTACAACGAGGATCAGGCCTCGGTGGTCAAGCACGGGCGCATCTACGGCGATGAGCATGCCCGCGACGAAGTGATGTTCCGCCTCGGCGTGCCATTCGGCGCCAACTAACGATCGACCAAGGCACGCAGTCATGAAATGGACACCCATCCTTGCGGCACCGGCGGCCATCGTTCTGGTCGCGCCCGCTAAAGCGAATGTCTACCTGTCTGAGCAACAGGCGATGCAGGCGATCTTTCCGGGCGCATCATTCTCCTCCGGCGGCAGGCCGGGGCTGTTCCGGGCTTCGTCGGGCGGCATCGTGGTAATCGATCGCGTGCTTGGCAAGCACGAATACATCAAATACGCCGTCGGCATCACCGCGGGCGGAATGGTGAAGCAGATCGAGATCCTCGAATATAACGAATCCTATGGCTACGAGGTCCGCGAGGCTTCCTGGCGCTCGCAATTCGTCGGCAAGAGCGCGAGCTCGCCGCTGCAGCTGAACGTCGACATCAAGAACATCAGCGGCGCGACACTATCGTGCAAGCACATCACTGACGGCGTCAGGCGCATCGTCGGTCAGTTCCAAAGCCTGAAAGGCGGCTAGATCATGAGGCGCGCGCGACCGCTCTTGGGGACCATCGTCGAGATCGAGGTCGACGGCGCTGGGCCGGCGATCGCCGAGCGGGCCATCGCGGCAGCGTTCGATGCGATCGCGCTGGTCCAGCGCCTGATGAGCTTTCATGACTGCGATAGCGATCTCGGTCGCATCAACCGCGAGGCATTCCGCACGCCGGTCCGTGTTCATCCGTTAACCGCACGCGTTCTCCGGCGGGCGCACGCCTTCCACGCGGCGAGCGAAGGCCTGTTCGATTGTGCGGTTGGCTTCGAGCTGATGCGGCGCGAATTGCTGCCCTCGGATGGTCTTGGACACGTCTCGACGGGGAGCATCGCGGCGCTGCTTGTCTCTGCTGACGACAGCGTGTCGCTTGCCGCGCCGGTAGCGATCGATCTTGGCGGAATAGCCAAGGGCTTTGCGGTGGATCGTGCCATCGCGACCTTGCGCGCGGCGGGCATTCGACAGGCGACGGTGAATGCCGGCGGCGACCTGCGCGTCATGGGGGAAGCCGCCCAGCCGATCTATGTCCACGTCCCCGATGCCGGGCTTCGCGCGGCGGGACACCTGCGCAATGGCGGCATTGCCACCTCGGCCTCGACTGCCATTGTCAGCCGCGCGAGGGCCTCCCACCTTCCAGCGCCAGACATGGACGGCAAAGCCTATTCGGTGGTCGCGCCGAGCTGCATCGCAGCCGATGCGCTGACCAAGATCCTGGTCCAAACCGGCGACCTGCAGCATCCCAGCTTTGCCCGTTTCGGCGCCACCGCTTTCATCAGCTGCGGTGACCTGCGATCAATGGCGGCCTAACCCATGCGCCTCGGCTCTGTTCAGAAGAGCGTTGTCTGGACTGCAACCAGCGTGGTCGCGCTGACCGGCCTGGCCTGGTTCGTCCTGCACGACCTCATCGAGATGGAGCCCAGCGAAACCGAACGGCTGCTGCTGATGGTCCACGGTATCTCGGCCTACGCAATGTTGATTGTGATCGGCTCGCTCCTGCCACTGCACGTGCGTTCGGGCTGGCATCGGCGGCGCAAGCGATGGACCGGTGGCACCACGCTGGCTACGCTCGTCTTGCTCGCCATGACAGGCCTCGTTCTCTACTACGGGGGCGAGCAGACGCGCGAGCCGGCCCGGTGGATCCATATCGGAATCGGGATTGCCTGCATCGCCCTGTTTCCCGTCCATGCGATGCTCGCGGCAACGATCAGGCGCAGCGCGGACAGCGCCACATCACCTCAGGATGCGGCGGCGGGGAGTCGGACTCGCCTTGCATCCGCATTATTGGGCCGACGCTAGTTAGCTAGCTTGTTCTATCGCTCGTAAGATTAGCGGATGTCTGCCTCGAGTCATTTGCGACGGAATGGCAACGTGGATGACAAGTCCGCTTTGCCCTCCGATCGCTACGGTCCTGACGAGGTAAATCTGGCGGTACCTGAGGGGTTAGCGGCTCACCAAAGCCTAAGATGCCAACTGCAACGGATATCGCGGCAGATCTGCACGCGGAGGCCCTCAGCGCGGATCTTAATGATCGCGATTTGTGAAAGGAGCCGCGGAGAAATGGCGAGGAGGACATCCGTCGACGCCTTCTGCGCGGAACGAATGGCCCCCGATGGGCCGGTCTGGCACTGGCTGTCCTGGTCGCGGACGGCTTACTCGCGGCGGCGGTCTGGATCGCCGTCGACTTCGTCCCGGGCTAGATCCTCCGCCCTGTAGAAGCGAGACTCCATGAAAGCGCCGGCGACGTAAGCGAACTGGCTGACCACAAAACACCCGATGATGACCGGAACGCGCGCAGCGAACCCAAAGTCCGCGGCTCGCAGAAGGATCGCGGAACCGATCGCGATCAACGGTGATACCAAGGCGATAATCCAGACGCGAAAAACGAGGCCGGTTGCGAATCCCAGCAAGGCGCTCGTTGCGAGCAGTGTAACGACCATATTCACGTTCAACTCCGAAGCTGCCGCAAGAAAAATGCCATCCCGCGGGACGCCATTTGCTTTTTTGAAGTCTGCTATTTACGGATCAACGGATTCTTGAGCGGAGCTGGCCCGTCCGGTGCCCACGAACGTTTGGTCAAAAATGTAGATGCCGGGCGGAGCTGCAGCGGCAGCAGCGCCAATCGTTATTCCTGGCTTCTGTTGCGCGGCTGCGGCTCCATATTTGGTTGCCTTTGCTGGTGACCATGCCGCCACCGCCACGGCACCAGCCACAGCAAATATTTCCATTTAATTGCATCCTGCCCCTCCAGATTGGCTCTGTAATGCCCGAGGCTGCTTCAGGACTCCATCGAGACCTCGCTCTAAGCAGAGTCGTCGACATCGTCGTCATCGGTCCTTGGCGCCAATGGTGGTCGCGCGCTGCAGGAATTGCGGCGCGTGATGACGCGGCTCGCGCGGGGCCGGGCGCTCGGAGGGGTCGCGGCCGAGCTTGGATTGCAGCTCCACCAGGTCGGTGAAGACGTCGGCCTGGCGGCGCAGCTCGTCGGCGATCATCGGCGGCTGGCTTGATATCGTGGAAATCACCGTCACCCGGACGCCGCGGCGCTGCACCGCCTCGACCAGCGAGCGGAAATCGCCGTCGCCCGAAAACAGCACGATCTGGTCGACATGCTCGGCAAGCTCCATGGCATCGACCGCGAGTTCGATGTCCATATTGCCCTTCACCTTGCGGCGGCCGGAGGCGTCGATGAATTCCTTGGTCGCCTTGGTGACGACGGTATAGCCGTTGTAATCGAGCCAATCGATCAGGGGACGGATCGACGAATATTCCTGATCTTCGATGATGGCGGTGTAGTAGAAGGCGCGCAACAGGGTGCCGCGGCTCTGGAATTCCTTGAGAAGGCGTTTGTAATCGATGTCGAACCCGAGCGTCTTGGCGGTTGCGTGCAGATTGGCGCCATCGATGAAGAGCGCGATCTTGTTGGAAACCGGTGACATCAAAGATTTCTCACGTTGTTGGAGTTTATTTTGGCGCCGATCAACGAGCGACGAACGCCCGCCGAATAACAGTCGAATAGTGCCGTGGTCGGACAATGTTTGTCATCGATATCAATGAATGCGTCACGATTCCGTGGGCATCGGTTGAATCTCTTTGGATGCCGTTTGCAAGGATGGACGCACCAGCGGATTGCAATTCACCATTGGCGCCTTCTATGCGCAGGAGACGTTCCCAGTAGAGAACCCTGTGCGGTTGATCAGCGTGGCAAATTGGCTGATACGCTAAGAATAGCCGTCCTTCCTGCATCGCTGAGGCGGCAACGACGGCCGCCGCCATGTCACTTCGATAATCACAGCCCCCGGCGACGTTTCCTCGCATGGCGATCGCGCCACCGTCATACGCAACCGTCTCCACGCCATCCCACCGATCATCGTCAGGCAACGCGCCAATGCTGATGGCAGCGAGCACGGCCATATTGAAAACCTGAATTGGCTCACCGCCGATGGCAATCAAGGCGCCTTCGATTAAGGCTGAAACTTTGGCGAACTGCGATCCGCGACGCGCGACAACCGCAAATCGGTCAGCCGCAGAGCGTGCGATACCGCCATCTGCGCCACAAAACGGCGCGGCGCGCTTATGCAGAACATCACTGACAACTGACGCAAGCGAACAATCGTATGCATCTGCGAGCTCGCCTAGATTTTCGATGACGACAAGAAGTGAAACAGCGTCATCCGACGGAGCCCGCGAGGCTGCCACGTCCGCTTGAGCGGCGAGTTCACGCATGGGTACAGCCGACGACGCGCCGCTTGACGCTTGTTGACGGGCGTTCAAGGTTGACGCTCCCCTCGGGGGATTGCAGGGCAGCGCGCCTCCGCAGCGATCGTTGTTGAATTTCGAACGCTGCGACGGCGCAGAAATCCCGTAAGCTCCGGCGAACACAGAGTTCCCGCCGAAACTAACCTGCAGCCATGTGTTGGGGGGCATCGCCAAGCGAGCCCCCGATGACCTGCGGCTGTCCACTTTATCCGCGATTGCTTTGTCGTGTTCCCACACCGTCTCGTCTCGACCTTTGAAGAAATGCAGTATGCGCAGCCGCTGCTCCATGCTTCGCGCTCGGCGTGATGGATGATGTTCGTCGGTGTCCGTTTCATCATCGGTCTTCATCGAGCAGGCTCAACCTACCAGTTGACCCGCACCCCGAACTTGCCGCTGTAGGCAGAGCGATCGCTGCTTGTGCCCTGCATGTAGCCGACCTGGGCAAACGCCGCGGTGCGCCGCGTCAGCTGCGCAGTGAAGCCCCCCGCGAGCTCCACCCAGCTGCCGCTGAGGTCCGAGCTGAAGGGCAGGAAGCCACTGGCCGAGGAGAACTCCGTCTTGTTGTTGCCCATGAACTCGTGCCACAGGTTGGCGCGCAGCCACGCGGTCATCATGCGCGCCCGGTCGCCCTCCTCCAGCGCCCAGGTGCGCGCGAAGCGGGGTCCCACGCGTCCGGCCAGCGACTCGGAGGTCGGGAAGCGCACCGTCGCGGCCACGTCAGCCGAGTCGTCGAGACCGATGCGCTGGTACATCAGCTGCGCCTGCGGCTCCACGATCCAGCCGCCGCCGACCTGGATCGGGTAGCCGCCCTCGAGCGAAGCCCCCACCCCGCGGCCGTTGGTCGACAGCGTGATCGGGCTCTCGAGCCCCTGGGTGCGCGACGACAGTGCCTTCACGTTGTTGTACAGGGTGACCTGGGCCACGGCGTCCACATACCAGCCCGAGGCCCCGAAGTGCGTTCCGTAGAAGCCGAGCGTCTGGGCGTCGAAGCTGTTGCGGCCCGCGCGGATGCCATCGGCATGGGTCACATCGCCGCCCAGGTGGCCGATCGCGACGGAGATGCCGGCATGATCGCGCCCACCGTCCTCACGGGCCCGGCGGTACACATCCAGGCCAACCTGCATCGCGCTGATGTCGTAGTCGAACTTCGGGCCATCGCTGTAGATCGAGCCGGTGCCCTGGCTGCCATGTATGCCGATCATGCGGCCCCAGGCTCCGTTGGCCACGGTGCGGTTCGCATCGAGCGCGCTGTCGCCGCGCAACTGCTCCTGTTCGCCGACCCGCTCGTGCATCGTGCCCAGCGTCGCGCGTCCGTAGAGCTGGGCCATCGACGGCAGCGCGGTGTAGAGCGAGACTTCCTGCCGGTAGTTCGGGGTCTCCGAGCCGGGCTGGCTCAGCGGCAGGGTCGAGCGAAGGAACCAGTCCTGGGCATCGCTGCCGTCGGTGCTGCCGCGGAACAAGGTGTATTCGTACGGACCCGCGATCACCGGCTTGCTCAGGGTGAAGGCGCCGCTGGCGGTGGTGGCGCCGTTGATCGCATCCACCACCAGGATGCCGTTGCCGTAGGTGAGCGCACCGGCGCCGCCGACGTTGGTGATCCTCAGGCCCGAGGTGCCGGTGGCCGTGCCGCCGTTGACGATCAGCCGGTCCGAGGGCGAGCCGTCCGAGCCAAGGTAGGTGTTGAGCGCGACGGTGCTGCCGATGTTGCCCACGTAGCTGTTCACCGTTAGCGTGTTGCCGATGCCCGTGCCGCCGACCTGCGCCAGGCTGTTGTTCACGAGCGTGCCGTCGATCGTGAAGTTGCCTTTGGCCAGCCCGGCGGCCGCGAGGGTATCCGCCACGGCGACGGTGCCGTTGTTGGTGACCGTGCCCGTGACGCTGCCGTAGCCGCCGAGCGTGGCGCCGGAGTTGACCGTCGTGGCGCCGCCACCGGACAGGGCCGCGCTCGTATGCGCTTCATCGCCGACCACGAGCGTGCCGGCGGTGACGGTGGTGCCGCCGCTGTAGGTGCTGATACCGTTGAGGGTCAGCGTGCCGACACCGGTCTTGGTCAGGCCGCCCGTGCCGGTAAGCGCGTTGTCGGTGGCGATGGTGTAGCCGGCGTCGTCAATGGTGGCTCCGCCGCCGTTGATGTTGAGCGCGCCCGCCTTGAAGCCGGAGATGAAGCTCGCGTTGTCCGCGATCGCGCGCAGGATGCCGCCGTCGAAATTGACCGTGCCAGTGCCGCTGCCCTCGGCCAGCGACAGCGTCTGCAGGACACCTTGGCGGCCGGAAGTGCCATTGAGGTTCACCGTGCCCGCGCTGCCCGCCTGCGCCGCGACCACCACGCCGCCAGCGGCGGTTACCAGACCTGCATCTGCAACCGTCAGCTTGCCGGTGCCGGCATTGCCGACGGTGATCGTGCTGTTGTCGGTCCAGGTTGAACCCGCCCCTGTCACCAACACCGTGCCGTTGCCGGTGGCGAGATTGCCGAGCACGCTGACCGTGCTCAGCAGCCTGCCGCCATTGCTGATTGTCAGCGTGCCCTTGCCGGCATTACCAATGATCGGATCGCCGGTATCATCCCAGATCGAGCCTGCGCCATCGATCGTCACGACACCGACGCCGGATGCCGCATCACCGATGATGCCCGACGCACTTTTCAGTGTTGCGCCATTGGCAATGGTCAAGGTGCCGCTGCCTGCCTCACCAACCACAATGGCCCCGCTCGATGTCCAGCTCGAACCCGGGCCGCTCACTGTCACCGTGCCGTTGCCGGTGACGGCATCCCCGATGATGCCGACGGTGTTCGAGACAGTACCGCCATTGCTGATCGCGAGCGTGCCGGCTCCGGCGTTGGCGACCGTCAGGGTGCTGCTGTTGGTCCATTTCGAGCCCGGGCCGCTCACTGTCACCGCGCCGTTGCTGCCCGCGGCATTCCCGATGAAGCTGTTGGTGTTCGAGACAGTACCGCCATTGCTGATCGCGAGCGTGCCGGTTCCGGCGTTGCCGACCGTCAGGGTGCTGCTGTTGGTCCAGTTCGAGCCCGGGCCGCTCACGGTCACCGTGCCGTTGCTGCCGGCGAAATTCCCGATGATGCCGGCGGTGTTCGAGACAGCACCACCATTGCTGATCGCGAGCGTGCCGGTTCCGAAGTTGGCGACGGTTAACACCAGCGCTGATAGTGTTGAGCCCGAACCGTCGACGGCGAGCGCACCCTTGCCGGTGGAAGCGCTCCCGACGGTTACAGTGCCCGACGCCGTGACGGTACCGCCACTACTAATCGCGAGTTTTCCGGTTCCGGCGTTGCCGATCGACATCGAGCTGTTGCTCCATTTCGAACCCGGGCCGCTCACTGTCACTGTGCCGTTGCTGCCCGCGGCATTCGCGATGATGCTGTTGGTGTTCGAGACAGTACCGCCATTGCTGATCGCGAGCGTGCCGGTTCCGGCGTTGGCGACCGTCAGGGTGCTGCTGTTGGTCCAGTTCGAGCCCGGGCCGCTCACGGTCACCGTGCCGTTGCCGGTGGCGGCATTGCCGATGACGCCAGCGGTGTTCGAGACAGCACCGCCATTGCTGACCGCGAGCGTGCCGGTTCCGGCGGCGGCGACGGTTAACCCCGCCGCTGATAATGTTGAGCCCGAACCGTCGACGCTGAGCGCACCCTTGCCGGTGGAAGCGCTCCCGATGGTTACAGTGCCCGACGCCGCGACGGTACCGCCACTACTAATCGCGAGTTTTCCGGTTCCGGCGTTGCCGATCGACATCGAGCTGTTGGTCCATTTCGAACCCGGGCCGCTCACTGTCACTGTGCCGTTGCTGCCCGCGACATTCCCAATGAAGCTGTTGGTGTTCGAGACAGTACCGCCATTGCTGATCGCGAGCGTGCCGGTTCCGGCGTTGGCGACCGTCAGGGTGCTGCTGTTGGTCCAGTTCGAGCCCGGGCCGCTCACGGTCACCGTGCCGTTGCTGCCGGCGAAATTCCCGATGTAGCTGCTGGTGTTCGAGACGGTACCGCCATTGCTGATCGCGAGCGTGCCGGTTCCGGTGTTGCCGATGTAGAGCGTGCTGCTGTTGGTCAAGTTCGAGCCCAGGCCGCTCACTGTCACCGTGCCGTTGCTGCCGGCGGCACCTCCGATGACGGTGCTGATGGTCGAGACAGTGCCTCCATTGCTGATCGCGAGCGTGCCGGTTCCGTTTTGGCCGACGCCTAGACTACCTCCGGAATTGTTCCATTTCGAGCCCGCGCCGCTCACTGTTACGGTGCCATTGCCGGTGGCCGAGAGGCCCAGATGTGCAGCGTTGGGAGTCGTCAGCGTGCTGCCGTTCTGGATCGTGAGCCTGCCGGTTCCAGTGTTGCCGACTACCGTGAATCCCGAAGCGCCTGTCGAAGGGCCGGAGACACCGAGCACGGTGGCATTCGGGCTCGTCGTGTTGATGGTGACGGAACTGGTCGCCGTCGGCACCGCGCTGGTCGACCAGTTGGTCCTGGTGGTCCAGTCGGTGCTCGTGGCACCGGTCCAGGTCTGCGCCGCCGCCGTTCCCATCGACAGCAGCGCCGTCACCGCCGTGCAGGTCAAGCTGGCTGGCCCGACCACACCACGTGAGGCGCGCATGGCGGACATGGCTTTGCATCTGCCTCGGGTGATCTCTGAAACGGCGGTCCAGGTGCCGTGAGCCTTGTTCCAGACCACGCGATGTGCCTTGTTCATTCCTTATCCTCTGCCAACATTGCCACCACACCGCGCGAGAATGTCCGCGACAGAGAGCTTGGCCTTGGCATCACCGCTTGCATCGAGGGTAATTCGTTCTGGTGCTTCATCTCCAACCCTGTGCCATGTCTTGACGAAGCCGCTTGATGACCGCGCGGCGACTGGTTTGGCTGCGCCTTGGGATGACGACGAAACCGAAGAGCAATGGTCGGACTCTGACATGATCTCGCGCTTACGATGATCAACGATCGATATCGGTTCATGGTGATGCGCGACGTCTTGCGGTCTGTTGCGGCCCGGCGGCAACAATCCCCTCATCGCGAAGGCGCGCACCATCCAGGCTTCCAATCGACGCGACCACGTCGAGCAGGCTGCTTGTCCAAGGGGCGGCGCCGCTGCAAAACCGCGCGATCGCCGCATCGGCACGCTCGGCGCCGATGAAGTGCGCAAGCAAGAAGGCTGCGCGACGACGCTGACGGTCCAGGTCCGAGCCTGCCGCGCCGGCGATGAGGCCCGTCACATAGGCGGTGAGGATCACGTCGGCCTGCCAAAATCCGACGTCATCAATCTGCGCGAACTGCCCGTGCACTAGACGGGTCAACCCGCGCAGTCGCGGTGCGAATTGCGTAACCGCCTCGATCATCGCAGGCGAGGCGTTGTCATCGTGTGCCGGACAAGGAACCGGGTCCAAAGCGTACTGCGATGACGCATCATTCGGCCCAGCGGCGGACGCACGGAGCTCGAAGACAACAATGGCCAGACTGGCAATTCCGAATATCATCGCTGCTGCGGCATTTCCGCCGCCGAGCCCGAGGATCATGATGGGAGCGAAGACCGTGATTGCGCCTCCAACCACCCGCAACAGGACTCGCTCCACGACCCCTCGGTTTCGAAAGGTCCGCACAGGCGATCTATTCGGCGGTCCCAGGACATCGCTGTCGCTTGTCGATTGCGGCGCGTTTCCAGCGCCGGGAGCCGCGCGAGATGAGGATGAAGGGGCCGCGCACGTGCGTTTGCTCATGGCGCTAGCGCAACCTCCACCAGGCCGCTGACCAGAGCCGCCGCCAGGACATCAAGCGCGAGTTGGAGTCGAGCCATTGACGCCCCCTCTCTCGCAAGGCGCCTTAACGCCCGGATCGCTCGACGGAGGTCGCAGCGATGAAGGATTCCCGAACAAATAGCCTTGGAGCCACTGCGCACCAGCCTCCCGTGCCAAGCGCGCATCGGAAGGCGTCTCGATGCCCTCTACGATGACGGTCTCGGCAAGGCGTGCGGCGGAGCCGACCAAATCTGACAGGCACGATTGCCACCTCGCATCGACACGCGCGCGGTGCAGGCATCCGGCGTCGATCTTCACGAAATTGAGGCTCAATGACGTCAAGGCGTGCCGACTGTTATTGCCAGCACCGAAATCGTCGACGGCGATGCGGCAGCCGAGTGAGCGCATCGCGTCAACGAACGTCCGCACCTGCTCGTTGGTTGGCAACGGCGCTGTTTCGGTGACTTCCAGGATCAGGCGGGAAGCGATACTCGTATCCTTCAGAAGCCGCGCGATAGTGGATACCCAGCCATCGTCGAGAACAGCGCTTCGTGCCGAGATATTACAGCCAAGACAAATCTCAGGCGTCGTTCGCAATTCATCGATCGTCCGATTGACGACCCACTGGTCCAACTGGCGGACGAGTCGCAATCGTTCCATCGCAAGGATCGACGCACCAGCGGGTTGAACGCGGCCATCGGCGCCCGCGATGCGCAGCAGTCCTTCCCAGTAGAGAACCCGGTCCGGTTGATCAGCGCGACAAATAGGTTGATAGGCTAAGGACAGCCGTCCTTCCCGCAGGGCGAAGACGCCCGCAACGGCCGCCGCCATGTCAGCCCGATAATCGCGGCCCCAGGTCGCACCGCCTCGTTCGGCAACGGCCTTGGCGTGCGCTGCAACCGCCTCCGCGACATCGAAGCGATTGACGTCGGGCCGCAGGATCTTGACCGTGACGGCAGCGAGCACAGCGATATCGAAGACACGAATCGGCTCGCCGCCGATGGCTGTCATGGCGCCTGCGAAGGCCGCAACGTTTTCGAAACGTAATCCCTTCCGCGTGACGACTGCGAACCGGTCGGCTGCAAGACGCGCGATGCCGGCATCTGTTCCGCAAAACGATAAGGCGCGTGTATGCACGACGTCGCTCACGACCGACGCCAACGAACTGTCATAAGCATCCGCGAGGTCGCCCAGATTATCGATGACGACAAGAAGGGAAAGGACGTCATTCGTTGGCGCCCGCGAAACTGGGAGAGCCGCCTCAGCCATCAATTCACCCATCGGCGCACCCGGCAAAAGATCGAGCGGAACAAGGGCGCGCCGCTTGATGTTTTTTGACGCACATTCAGGGTGGACGCTCGCTTCGAAGGAATGGGAAACAGCGCGCGTCCGCGACATCGCTCGACTGGACGCGTTGTTGAATACCGATCGCGGCGACGGCGCAGAGAACCCGGGAGTCCGGCGAACATAGAGTTCCCGTCGAACCCAACCCGCAACCATGTGTTGGGGCATTGCCAAGCGAGCCCCCGATGACCATTGAGCCCCATTGTTTCTGTCCGCTTTGCGGCCTTCTGATACAAATGCGTCGGAGTCGACTTTGGTGGTCACTGCCGCCCAATTCCCAATTCGGAGGAAGCGCGCCCCTATGCAGAAAATGCTAGCAGCAATCGAGGCGTAGGCTCCTGATCATAACCGTGTTCAAGTTGATCATTTTGGGGTTCGCTTTTGGCGCTAGATTCGACGCGGCGACTAATCTCCGCCATCGATTTTCAGACCGCTCGCAGGAATGTCCTCTGGGAACTGCCGCGGACGGTCTCACTTGATTGGCAACGAAATCCGCGAGCGGCAGGAGCGGATAAATCAAGCCTTTGACGCGCGGTGCGCGACGCCGGAAATAAAGGACGCGGCCGAAAGGAGGCACATCGTGACGAGATGGTTACGACAGCAGGCGCCGATCATCGCGCCTGTTGGTGCGGCATTCAGCGCTTGGGCCGGCGGCGCCGCAGCTGACACGATCTAAACCGTCGTCCGCGCAGACGATTGCGAGCCTGACGATCCAGGTCAACCTGTCGACAGCGCGAAGCGAGCGCGACTCACACTTCGCGGGTGGGTTTTGGTATCAAGCCGCAAGTGGGCGCGATGAGCTGCGACGGACGGCCGCTCAATGAAGCCGTCGTGGGAAGCTGGATGGTTCCCGAAGGTTGCCAGCGCCTCTTCTGGCGCGTTCCGCTAGACAAGCCGGAGGTCTCGGCAGCCAGCGCGCAAAGGAGCGTCGCAACCCGCGCAGGGTTTGTTCTGTTCTCCGAGGCCACTCACTTCCTCGCTTCGATGATGCCGATGTGAGGCGGTTCGCCTGGAAGGCATGGTCCATCCGGTCTTTCCAGCGGCAACGAACGGAACCCTGCCCCTGCCGGCGCGATCGGCGGCGCCTCTGTTCACGGACGCAACGCCGGCAGGGCAGACGGCCGAATAGAACGCGGAGCTCATCTACTTTCTGGATAATCCGACATACAGCGATCAACGGCCCGATACAAAGCAGCATCTTGCCGGTCTTCTCTGGCTGCGACAATGCTCCGGCGCGAGCGTGAGCGTCACTGCAAAACGGGAAACATCCATCTAGAAAACCAATTCCGTCGATGCAAACGCTCAACCGCCTTCTCGTAAAATGAAAGCAAAGAGATCCGCCTTGTCAGAGTCTAGAGAACGCGGCGCCAGCCGAGTTTATCGGCGACACCACGTTGGTCATAGTCCACCGGAACGCCACGCAACAAAGTTTTCCGAGTGACTGCGTACGCCGGATTGACGATGATGCGCGGCGCTCGTCGGCCGGCGAGCACTTCGTGCGCATAGTAGACGCTGAGATAAGCTTCCTCGTAGAAGCTCTGCGCGACAGTGAAACAGAAGGCGGAGCCACTCTTGATGTACTCGAACGCCTCGCTGCCGCCATCGATACCTGTTGCAAAAATGTTGCAGCGCCCGGCTGCACGGATCGCCAGCGCGGCGCCGACTGCTCCACCGTCCCAGGCATTCCAGATTGCATCGATGTTCTGGTGCGCGACCAGCATCTCCGCAATCGCCTCCTGGGGCGTCGCTAAGCCGGTCAGGGCAAATGCGCATTCGGCAACGACCTTGATGTCGGGATAACGGGAAAGAACGAATCTCAGTCCGTCCGAACGAGTGCTCCACGCTTCGTTCGATGGGAGATCGACAATGGCGATATTGCCTTTTCCTTTGAGTCTCTTGCAGATGTACTCCGCAGCAGCCGCGCCCATTGCAAAGTGGTTGTGCATCGAGGTCGATTGGGCGGTTGCTCCAGGAACGTAGCTGTCGCACAGGAACGTCGGGATACCCGCTTCAGTCGCTGCCTGGATCGACCTCGACACAGCCCCGGGGTCGGCAGGTAGGATAAACAGAGCATCCGGCTTCGATGCGATGAACGAGGCGATCTGCTCAGTCTGCTTTTTGACGTCCCACTTGGCGTCTGCAATCGTCAGAGACCCTCCCAGCTTGGAAACCGCGTCCTTATAGCCAGCAATGATGCGCCGGAACGAATCTTGGCCGGTAAACGGAACGGAGAGACAGAAACGATAATCTCCTGGACGCTTTGCGAGCGTCACTGCAGGCTTCGCGAACGTTGCAGCCATGGCGTTCGTGGCGCCAGTTGGCTCGATGGAACGTCCTTCAATTGAAGATCTGAAAGTTTCGGAAGCTGCGTGTGTGACTTCCGCATTCACACGAATGACTGCGCACTGATAAAGCGCAAGGTGCAAGGACATGTATGTTTTTACGAGTTCAACCAGCGAAGGGCGAATCCCAACCGCCCGCCCGCCATCGGCATGTAAAACAAAATAGCCTTCTAGCGCAGCAGTCTCCATCAAGCGGCGCACATGCGCTCTTGATACGCCGAAATACTTGGCGATGGAACCGTACGGAAACGATACGACCTGGCCCGTTGTTGAGCGCGTCGGATCAAACATGGTCCAAAGTCTAAGCAAGATTGCAAACCCAGCATCTCGCCCGCTGAATAAGCGCATCTCCGGAACAGCGTCGAGAATCCGGCAATTGTCGAAGTACATTTCGGTCGTGTTCGCGACGATTGCCTCCGGGAGCCTGTCGTCGCGTTCAAATCGCGATTGAAGGCTTTCGTCGCCGTTCAGGGCGTCCAAGGCTTTTAAGTAGGCGACAATGAACTTCCGCAGTGCACCTCTTGCCAATTCCGTTGGCTCAAGCCTCATGACGCGCCTGTCGCCATCGCGCCGGACAGGCCGCAAATAATCTGCATGCCTGAGGAGACGAATTAGTGCGGCGACGCGGTTCTTGCCGCAAAGGCCGTGCATAGTTGCGAATTCTTGCAGACGATGAAGGGCGATCCCGGATTCGGGATTGCCGATGTCTCGCCGATAATGAAGAAAAACGATGTGCCCGCGGAGCAAATGGCGTGCCTCGTCGGTAGCGATCTTGCTGAGGAGAGGATCGCCTTTGAATGGCTCCACGTAGTCGCGGGCAAATACGCAAAGCGCCTCTTCGAACCTGGGATTCTCCCTGATCCCCGCCGCCATCGCCAACAACTCACCCGAAAGAAGCGATAGCCTGTCGGTTTTTCCTCTGTCAGATTCGCACGCCAACTCAGTATCCCAACTCTCGCAGCATTGATCGTCATCCCTATGTGTTCTTTATCCTTTTCAGCTTCGCCACCATGAGGCACATTTCAGCGGCTGAATGTGAGCAACGCGCGTTGTCCGCGCGACAACGCACCCGAGGGACTCGCAGCAGCCGTCTGGCGACAAGACGCAGGGTGTGTTTGGAGATTGCTCTCGGGCGCTCGTTGGCGGATCCCGCATCGCCCATTAAATGTCGAGGTCTCAGCGCGGGGTGAACAATTTGCGAGTCCAGGAGCCGAGCTGGATGAGCCCAATTTGCGGCGGTCGCAGTGCGGAATCGCACTGACTGGAATCGGATAGCACCGAGCTCGTTATCACCAGCCGGCCTCCTGACAACTGCGCTTGTCTTTGCGAATTCTGCGGATATAGCCCTTCGTTCCCATGACTTTATTCTAGGTTTCACTGGCGCGCCCTGATTGATCATTTCAGGGTGAGTTCTGACCATTTTGGGGTGAAGCTTCGTGAACGTCAGAACCTTACGGCCACCCACATGCTTGAGACTAAGTTTTTTAGACACCACAACTTCGTGCTCGCGCCCTGGGAGGCGATGGGCTAGCGGAACAACTCTCGCGAGGGCGCTGAATTGGACATAGAGATCCAGGTGATCTAGCCCAGCGACTTTTACGCACTCGCTTTGAGGAAAGGGTCCAGACGAGCACCGAAGCGCGCAACGGTGCGTCACGCGTAAAGTCGAGCCGACCAATCCGCTTCGGGTTTCGGATATTTGATTGAACCATCGCCCAAATCTCCGTTCCGGACCCAGTGGCTCATAGGCATGACAATGCAAATTTCTGCAGGTGCCTTTGCGCGTGCTAGACGTACCAAAGCGACCTCGAAGCAACTCGGGCCAAGCCGCGAAAACGTCGGCGAAGTCGAACTCATAGCTCATGCGACCATCCGATCCGGCAAGCCGGCAGAACGCCTCGATGCTGCCGATAGCTTGACCGCTGGAGCAATCCAGCCCGCAGACGCCTCACTTAGCGGTCCTTAGAGACAACGAACGATGCCCGAGCATGCATCTGTGAGCGGAGTATCTAATTGCCAGCCTTGTCATGCGTGCGCTTCCTGTTGAAAGGAGATCGGCGACCGCTGGTGAAGCGTGGCAGCTGGGAGGCGCGTGTTGCCGAGGATGAGGTCAGCAGCTTTTTCGGCGATCATGATGGTCGGTGCGTTGGTGTTCGACGAGGTGATCCGCGGCATCACAGACGCATCACAAATCCTGATGCCGTCGATACCCCGGAGCCTGAGGTCCGGGTCGACGACCGCCATGCGGTCTGTCCCCATCGCGCATGTGCCGCAGGGGTGGTGATCGGTCTTGCTGGTCCTGACGGCATAATCGGCGAGTTCGGCTTCGTTTGTCATTGCCGCGCCCGGCATGCGCTCGGCCATGATGAAAGGCGCCAGCGCAGGTTGCCGCAGGATCTCCCGCGCCATCCTCAACCCTTCGAGCGACATCGACCGATCGAGAGGATCCTCCCAATAGTTCGGGTCGATCAGCGGCATCACCAAGGGATCTGCGCTTGCGAGGCGAACGGTGCCGCGGGAGCGCGGCCTGAGGAATGCCGAGTTCAGCGTGACGCCTGCATTCTTGAGCTTCTCCACTCCGGCCTCGATGCCGGAGCCGAGGCCGAGGTGGAATTGGATGTCGGGCCAGCAGGCTGCCCTTGCCGTCGCGTCGGCGTACCAAAATCCGCCCGTCTCGAACAGCGTGGACGCGACCGGGCCGCTCTTGAACAGGAGATATTCCAGCCCCGCCCATACGGTCCGGTGCAGCTTGGCGTAGCTGTCATAGGTGAAGTCGCCCTTGCACTCGGCGATCGCGTAAAGGTCGAGATGATCCTGAAGGTTTTCGCCCACTCCGGGCAGGTCATGCACGGGCTTGATGCCGACGGACGTCAGATGATCGGCCGGCCCCACGCCGGACAACAGCAGAAGACGCGGCGAACCGATCGCGCCAGACGTCACGATGATTTCCCGCTCGGCACGGACGACCTCAAGAGGCCCGCGATCACGCACCATCTCGACGGCCACGGCGCGTCCTTTTTCCACGACGATGCGGGTGATGCGTGCGCTTGTGATAACGGTGAGATTAGCCCGGCCGCGCGCGGGCTTCAGGTAAGCCGTGGCCGTGGAGCAGCGTCGCGCATCGCGCACCGTCACCTGGTAATGCCCGACGCCCTCCTGGCGGGCGCCGTTGAAATCCGGATTGTAGGGTATTCCATACTCCTGCCCCGCTCGCAGGAAGGCTTCACTGATCGGCAGCGGATTGATCGGAACGGACACACCGAGTGGCCCGCCGCGCGCGTGATAGGCGTCGACGAAGCGTTGGTTGTCTTCGGCACGCTTGAAATAGGGCAGAACCTCTGTGTAGTTCCAGCCTGTCGCACCCCCCGCAGCCCAGGCGTCGTAATCCTGTGGATTGCCGCGGGTGTAGACTTGAGCATTGATGCTGGAGCCGCCGCCTAGCACTTTCGCTTGCGTATAGCGGAGCGCGCGACCGCCGAGGTGGCGCTGCGGCACTGTTGAGAAGCCCCAGGCTGCTATTCCCTTCGTCATCTTGGCGAAGCCGGCCGGCATATGGAACAGCGGATTGAGGTCGCGCCCTCCCGCCTCGACGAGGAGCACGCGGATGGTTGGATCTTCGCTCAGGTGGTGGGCGAGAACGCATCCGGCTGATCCCGCCCCCGCGATGATGTAGTCGTACGTCATGGGGTCTGCCCTCGAATCGTCGGCCATCAGAGTCGCGGAATGGAGAGCCCGCCATCGACAGCGATGACGCTGCCTGTCGCGAAGGCGAAGTCGCCGCAGGCGAGACTCGCAACGACGGTGGCCACGTCGCCTGTCTCGCCCCAACGTCGCGCCGGCACCAGTCCGGCGGCGATGCGCTCGTCATAAGCGGCGGCCACTTTCGCCGTCATGGCGCTGCGCACGATGCCGGGGCGCACATCGAAGACGCCGACACCCTCGGGCGCGAGCCTGAGCGCAAGGCCGCGCACCCACATCGCAAGCGCACCCTTCGACATGCAATAGTCGATGCGCTCGGATGAGGCGAGTTCAGCCGACACCGACGTGATCGTCACGATCGATCGCGGTGCATCGGCGGGCGGTCGCGAGAGCATGGCACTGACCACGGCCTGCGTCAGGAACACCGTACCGCGCAGGTTGACGGCCATGATCCGGTCGAAATTCTCTGGCGCTAGATCGAGGAGATCGCCCCGCACGACGGCGCCCATGCCGGCATTGTTGACGAGACAGTCGATGTGACCAAATTCAGCAAGCGCCCGTTCAACCAACGGCGCGTGCGTGGCGAGGTCGGCGATGTCGCCTGACTGATAGAGCGCCCGACAGCCGCGGCGGGCGAGGTCTTTCAGCAATGCCTCGCCCTCCGCCTGCGGCGCGAGATCGGTCACGGCGAGATCGAAGCTCCGCTCGGCGAGCGCTTCGGCTATGGCACGGCCGATACCCTGGCAAGCGCCAGTAACGATGGCAACGGGGCGGCTCATGATGCGGCAAACCTCTTAGCGACGATGTGATCGGCAACGCGCAGCGCCTGCGCTGCGATCGTCAAGGCCGGGTTAACCGCCGCAGACGAGGGCATGAAGCTCGCGTCAACCACAAACAGGTTAGGGTGGTCGTGAGCCCGACAGTATGTGTCAAGCGCCGAAGTGTCAGGATCATCGCCGAAGCGTACGGTGCCGCATTGATGCGAGGGCGTGCGCCGATCGAAGGGGCGCGTCAGGATAATCGGATAGCCGGCCGCGCGAAACATCTCGCGCATACGTGCAACGAGGCCGCGATGCGCGGTCATGTTGCTACGCCGCCAGTCGAGCACGATGTCGCCGCCTTCAACCCTGACGCGGCTCTCGGGGTTCGGCAGATCCTCGCTCATCAGATACCAGTCAACGCTGTGGGCGGAGAGCTTGGCAAGCAAGCGCTCCGGCACGAGGCGAAGATTGGCTTTCAGGATCGGCGCCGTGACGCGGCCCAGCAACTGCACGTTACCGAGCGGAGGGCCGCCGCGTCCGTCGTCGAAATAGAAATCGTTGAGACCGAGCGTCTTCTGGTAGACGGAATCGTTTCTCTGCCGCGGGTCGACGGCGAGCATCGCCGTGCAATTGTGGTTCATGAAATGGCGACCGACGACGCCGGAGCGGTTGGCGAGGCCTGCGGGACAATTCTCGTTCGCAGAACGCAGCAACAGCGCGGCCGAATTCACCGCACCAGCAGACAACACGACCAGGCCTGCGTGTATCAGGCGACGTTCGCCCTCATACAGAACCTCGACCCCCGCGATTTGCCGTCCATCGGCGCTGGAAACAAGGCGCTCGACAAGGGCTCCGGTGACGAGTGACACATTCGGGCTGGCAAGCGCCATCGCGAGTGGACCCGTCTCGGCATCAAACTTGCCGCAGCGCGTATCGGGATAAGCATCCCATGGCGTGCGGCCGCGGGCGAGCCAGCGCTCGACGTCGACGGCGAGTGGCAGCGAGAAGGGCTTGAGCCCGATCGCCTTGAGCCGCGCCCGCGCGGCGGCGATGGAGGGCTCGTCGGGAACCGACGGATGTGGGAATCCGGTCGATCGCGGCGGCTCTGTCGGATCCTCCCCGCTCTGCCCATGCACGTTGAACAGGGTCTCGGCCTTGGCGTACCAAGGCTCGAGTTCACCGTAGGAAAAGGGCCAAGCCGGCGAGAGGCCGTCCGCATGCTCGAGCGCCTCGAAATCACGCTCGCGATAGCGGATCAGCACGGCGCCGTAAAATTTGGAATTGCCGCCGACGAAATAGTAGTTGCCCGGGCTGAAGGGCACGCCGCGAGCGTTGCGCCAGGTCTCCTTCGGCCGCCAGACACCTTCGGCGAAGATGGCACGCGTATCGCGAGCCGCCGCACAATCAGGCAGCTGCTCGCCGCGCTCGAGGATGGTGACGGTAGCGCCGCTTTCGGCAAGCCCCGCGGCGAGCGTGGCGCCGCCGATCCCCGAGCCGACGATCAAAACGTCCGTTTTGTGCGGTAGGCTGTTCATGCGAGGCGTTGCCCGCTTTCCGGATCGAACACGACCGCTTTGTCGAGATTGAAGGCGAAGGACAGGGTTTGTCCGGGCCGCACATCGGCATCCGAGCGCATGCGGGCGACCACTTCCTTGTCGGCGAGGTGAGTGACCACGAAAGTATCCGACCCCGCCGGCTCGACGATCTCGACTGCGCAATCAACGAACTCGATCGCGCGTGCATGGCGGTCGGCGCTGTCGCGATCCGTGATCGCCTCCGGCCGCAGACCGAGTATGAGGCGGCGCCCCTCCTCCAGGGTGGTAGACGTGATCGTCGGCGGGATACCAAGCACGAGATCGCCTCCGCCATTGCGACGGCTGATGCTCAGACCCTTGCGTCCATCCCGCTGCACCACGGCCGCCCGCACCAGGTTCATGGACGGCGAGCCCATGAAATCGGCGACGAAAAGATTGGCGGGGCGATTGTAGATCTCGTGCGGCGTGCCGACTTGCTGCAGCTCACCATCCTTGAGCACTGCGATCTTGGTGGCCAGGGTCATCGCCTCGATCTGGTCGTGGGTGACATAGACTACGGTCCGACCGGTCTCCTGATGGAGGCGCTTGATCTCGATTCGCATGTCGACCCGGAGTTTCGCATCAAGATTCGACAAAGGCTCATCGAAGAGGAACAGGCGGGGATTGCGCACCAGCACCCGGCCCATGGCGACACGCTGGCGCTGCCCGCCGGAGAGCTGGCTCGGCTTGCGCTTCAGCACATGCGTGAGCTGCAGCGTCTCCGCAACTCTGGCGACGGCCTTGGCTCGTTCCTGCTTCGGCACGCCGCGCATCTCGAGACCGAAGCCGATATTTGCCTCGACTGTCATCGTTGGATAGAGCGCATAGGACTGGAACACCATGGCAATGTCACGCTTCGACGGATGCAGATCGTTGATGACCTTGCCCGCCAGACGGATTTCGCCCTCGGTGATGGTTTCGAGCCCGGCGATGGTGCTCAGCAAGGTGGACTTGCCGCAGCCGGACGGCCCGACGAGGACCAGGAAGCCGCCCTCTTCCAGCTCGATATTGATGTTCTTGAGCACTTCGATCGTGCCATAGCGCTTTCTGAGCGCAATGAGGTCGAGAAAGGCCATAGCCGTTACCCCTTAACAGCGCCGGCCATGAGGCCGCGCACGAAATAGCGTCCAGCGACGAGATAGACAAAGAGCGTCGGCAAGGCGGCGAAGATCGCTGCAGCCATGTTGACGTTGTATTCCTTCACACCGGTCGAGGAATTAACGAGGTTGTTGAGCGCCACCGTCATCGGCGCGGCCTCACCCGCCGCGAAAGATGAGCCGAACAGGAAGTCGTTCCAGATATTGGTGAACTGGTAGATGACCGTCACCACGATGATCGGCAGCGATGACGGCAGCAGAATGCGGAAGAAGATCTGAAAGAAACCTGCCCCGTCGAGCATCGCCGCGCGAACGAGTTCGTCGGGAAAGGCGACATAGAAGTTGCGAAAGAAAAGCGTCGTGAAACCGATGCCGTAAACCACATGCACAAGCACCAGACCGGTCGTGGTGTTGGCAAGCCCCAACGAACCGAGCAAACGCGCGGTCGGCACCAGCACCACCTGAAACGGGATGAAGCAGCCGAACAGCATCAAGCCGAAGATCCAGCGGTGGCCCGTAAAGCGCCATTTGGTCAGGACATAACCGTTGAAGGCGCCGAGCATGGCCGAGATGACCACGGCTGGCACCACCATGCGGATGGAATTGACGAAATAGCCCTTTACACCGTTGCAGCTCAGACCGGAGCAGGCGCTGGACCAGGCCTTCTCCCAAGCGTCGAGAGTCGGTGCGACCGGCAGCGAAAGCATGGTGCCTGAATGAATCTCGTCGAGGGTTTTCAGCGACGTAACAATCATCACAAACAAGGGCAGCATGTAAAACAGAGCGAACACACCGAGCGTGCCATAGATGAAAAGGCGCGAGAGTCCGCGCGGATGAGTGGCTGAAGCCTGTGCGCTCATGTCTTCTTCTCCCGAAGCTCGGAGTAGAGATAGGGCACGATCAGCGCCGAGATGGTCATCAGCATGATGACGGCACTGGCGGCGCCTACTCCCATCTGGTTGCGGGTGAAGGTGTAGGAATACATGAAGGTCGAGGGCATCTCGGTGGCATTACCCGGCCCACCGCCGGTGAGCGCGATGACCAGGTCGTAGGATTTGATCGCCATGTGAGCGAGCACAATGAATGCCGACAGGAACACGGGCCTAAGCTGCGGAATGATGACCCGCCAGTAGATATTCGGCGTCGACGCGCCGTCGATCTGCGCCGCTTTGATGATCTCGTTGTCGATGCCGCGCAGCCCAGCCAAGAACATCGCCATGACGAAGCCGGACGTCTGCCACACACCGGCGATAACGATAGTGTAGATCGCCATTTTGGGATCGATCAGCCAGTCGAAAGTGAAACTCTGCCAGCCCCAGGCATGCATGACCCGGTCGAGCCCGAGGCCTGGATTGAGGAACCACTGCCAGGCGGTGCCGGTAACGATGAAAGACACGGCCATCGGGTAGAGATAGATGGCGCGCAACAGACCCTCGGCGCGGATCCGCTGATCGAGCAGGATCGCGATCAGGAGGCCGAGGATCAGCGAAAGTGTGATGTAGAGCGTGCCGTAGATAGCGAGATTGATCAGCGCCACATACCAGTTGGGGATGCTCCACAGCCGATAATACTGTTCGAGGCCGACGAAGTCGTAGTTCGGCACGAGCCGCGACTTCGAGAACGACAGATAGACTGTCCAGAGAATGAACCCGTAGACGAAAACCAGTGTCAGGGCGAAGGACGGGGCCAGCACGATCTTCGGCAGATTGGCCTCCAACCAGCCGATCCCGCCCTCGGCGCGCCGGGTCCGTGACGTCGCCAGTGTCGTGATGGTCATGACATTTCCTCCCTCAGCCCGGCCGCGCCGGGATGCCGCCGATGGCGGCATCCCGCTTTGGTGGCCCTTATTGGGCATTCTTCACGGCAGCAACCAGAGCCTTGGCGGCGGCGGCCGGCTCGAGCTGCCCGTTCAATTCGCGCGTGATCACGTCATACATCGCAAGCTTGATGGCGGCGCGATTGGCATGACCATGGGCAAATGAGCCGATCAACGTGCCCTTGGCGCTTGCCTCCTTGAGGTCGGCGATCGCTTTCTTGCCGCAAGCATCGAACGCCGTATCGGGCACGTCGATGCGAGCCGGGGCTGAGCCCTTGATCACATTGAACGACGATTGAAACGACGGATCCTCAACGTCGGCGACGAGCTTAAATTGCGCGTCCTGCTGCTCCTTGCCGACTTTGAAGGCGGCAAACTGGTCGGAGTTGAAGGTCACGATACCTTGCGTGCCCGGGAAGCGGATGCAGACGAAATCCTCGCCGGGCTTCTTGCCGGCGGCGACGAACTCACCCTTGGCCCAGTCACCCATGATCTGCGCGCCGGCCTCGCCTTTGATCACCATCGCGGTCGCGAGGTTCCAGTCGCGTCCGGCGCGATTGCTGTCGAAATAGCTCCTGAGTTTCGACATGCGTTCGAACACCTTAGTCATAGTGTCGGAGCCGAGCGCGGCCCCATCGAGATCGACGAGCGCCTTCCTGTAGAAGTCGATACCGCCAGTCGTGATCACCACAGAGTCGAAGACCGTCGCATCCTGCCAGGGCGCTCCGCCCTGCGCGAGCGCTGTGACACCGGCCGCCTTGAACTTGTCGAGGAGCGCGATGAACTCGTCCCAATTCTCCGGGGCCTTGCCGCCAGCCTTATCGTAGAGCGCCTTGTTGAGCCACACCCAGTTGGTGGAATGGACATTGACGGGTGCGGCAATCCACTTGCCTTTATATTTGGAGAAGGCTTGCAGGGCAGGTGGCACGACCTTGTCCCAACCGTTCTTCTCCGCCACAGCGCTGATGTCGGCAAGCACCCCTTCCTCGGCCCAGTCGGTGACGTCGAAACCGAGCAGCTGGACGGCGGCGGGCGGATTGCCGGCGGCCACGCGGGCCTTCAATGCCGTCATGGCTTGGGTACCGCCACCGCCGGCAACCGGCATGTCCTTCCAGGTTACGCCCTGCTTCTGGAGCGTCTCCTTAAGGACGTTGAGAGCCTTGGCCTCGCCGCCCGAAGTCCACCAATGGAGCACTTCGACGGATTCATCCGCGCGGGCCGCTCCGATCGATAGGGCGCCCGTTACCATGACGGCCGTCATCAGTTCGCGATAATACCTCATTGTTTCCTCCTTCTCTGTGTTCTTATGGGACTACGCTCGCCTTATTCACGCAGCTCCGCGTTGGCTGATTGGCAACCACCAGGCTATCCGCGGACCGGTGTGAAAGTGCAAAGTCTTTTCTTCCGTGTAGTCGGCGACGGCGTTGCGCCCGAGCTCGCGACCGAGACCGGACTGTTTGGTGCCGCCGAAGGGCAACTCGGCCGCCCCGTCCATGAAGGTGTTCACCCAAATCGAGCCTGCGCGGATGCCATGGGAAACCGTGAGGCAAGTATCAAAATCGTGGCTCCAGACCGAGGCTGAGAGGCCATAGGCGGTGTCGTTGGCGATCGCGACGGCCTCCGCTGTCGTGCGGAAAGTCAGGACCGACAGGACCGGACCGAAGATCTCTTCGCGCGCGATCGCCATGGCCGGTTTGACGCCGCTGACGATGGTCGGGGCCATGAACTGCCCCATCGGGCTCACCAGGCGGCTGCCGCCGAGCACGACCTCGGCGCCGGCAAAGCGTGCGGTTTCGACATGGTGTTCGATTTGCTCGAGATGGGCTTGGGTGATCACCGCCCCGACCTTCACAGCCGGGTCAAGCGGATCACCAACCGGCACGCTGGCGGCCCGCGTGCATACCGCGGCAAGGAAATCATCGGCGATCGATTCATGAAGGATGATCCGGCTGCCGGCATTGCAGCATTCACCGGCGTTGAAATAGGCACCGAATACCACCGCATCGAGCGCGGCATCGAGATCGGCGTCAGGGAATATGATCTGAGGGTTCTTGCCGCCGAGCTCCATCGATATCTTCTTCAAGCTCGCGGAGGCAACCGCCATCGCCGTTTTGCCGACGCGAGTCGAGCCGGTGAAGGAGACCATGTCGATCCGCGGATCGGCGGTGAGCGGCGTCCCGACGTCGGGCCCCTCACCGACGAGAATATTGACCACACCCGGTGGCAGGCCGACTTCAAGCAAGAGCCGACCCAGATGCAGCGTGGAGGCGGAGGTGAGCTCGCTGGGCTTGACCACCGCGGTGCAGCCTGCGGCAAGCGCGAATGGCAGCTTCTGGCTGACGATAAGCAACGGGAAGTTCCAGGGCGTAATGATTGAGACGACACCGATCGGCTCCCTGACCACAACGCCGAGCTTGCCGGGGCCAAGCGTCCCGTAGCTCTCACCATGGAGATCCCGGGCAAGCGCCGCGGCGTAGCGCCAGATATCGGCGGCGCCCGCGATCTCGGCACGGGCCTGCGTGATCGGCTTGCCACTTTCGAGCACATCGAGGGTCGCGAGCAGTTCGGCGTCGCGTTCGATAAGTGAAGCGACATTGAGCAAGCGTTTGGATCGCTCCGCCCCCGTCAGCTGGGGCCAGGGACCATCGTCGAAGGCTCTGCGTGCCGCGGCGAGCGCCGCCTCGACCTCTACCGCGCCCGCCCGCGCGTAGGTCGAGACCGTGACACCGTGTGCCGGGCTCGCGCGCGACAGCACGCCGCCATCGGCGGCCTTTCTCCAGTTGCCGTCGATCAGCAGATCGTAGCCGCGCTGCGTCGCTGCCAGGGCGGCGTCGAGGCGAAAGCGGTCGAGGGCGATCGGAATATTCATGGTGGTGTCTCAGCGGTTGGCGAAGGTCGGCGCGCGCTTCTCGCGGAAGCTCGCCACGCCCTCCTTCAGGTCATCGGTGTAGGAGGTAAGCGCCCCGGCGATCGCCTCCATCGCCGCCGCCGTCTCCTCGCCCTCGGCGGCATTGATCAGTTGCTTCGCGATCGCGACCGCGACGGGACCACGCGCGGCGACGGCTGCGGCGAGTTCCTGGGCGCGCGCGATCCCTTGTCCCTGGGGCACGACTTCGTCAACGAGACCCAGGCGCTCGGCCTCCGCCGCGCCTACAATCGCACCGGACAGCGCCAGTCGTCGCATGACCCGCGCGCCGAAACGGCGGACGAGCCGCTGTGTGCCGGACCAACCCGGCACCATGCCGATGCCGGTCTCGGGCATGCCGAGCCGGGCTTGTTCTTCGGCGATGCGGAAATCAGCTGTCGCGGCGAGTTCGAGCCCGCCACCAAGGCTGTGGCCATTCAGAACGGCAATCAACGGCACCCGAAGCCGCGCGAGCCGGTCAAATGCGCGGTGCCCTGCCGACACCCAGTGGCGCCACATGTCGAGAGGTTCGAGACCGCCCCACGCAGCGATGTCTCCACCGGCGCAGAAGGCCTTGCCCTCGCCGGTCAGGATCGCGACGCGCACGTCACCGTCCGCCTCGATCGCGTCGGCAGCTGACACGAGCGCCGCAATCATTGCGGCATCGAGGACATTGAGCTTGGCGGGCCGCGCTAGCGTGATGCGGGCGACGCCGGCCTCCTTGGACAGGTGAATAGCGTCGCTCATATGTTTGTCCCCTTCAGAACGAGGCCGATCGGCTCGGGCCGAAACAGGGCCGGATCCATCATCCGAGGAGTTTCAGGAACAAGCAGCGGGAAATTCGCTTGGGCGAGCACGTCGCGATCGAGGTCCACGCCGGGCGCGAGCTCCGTCACTGCAATGCCATCACGCGTCAGTTCCATCACGCAGCGCTCGGTGATGTAGGTGATTGCCTGGGCCTGCTCGACCGCGCGCGGTCCGGAGAAGGAGACCTGCTCGACGGTCTCGACCAGCTTTCTCACCTTCCCTTCCTCGCGGATGACAAGGCGGCCGTCGCAGATGTCGAGTCCGGCTCCGGCGGTGAAGAAGCCGGAGAAGACAATTTTGCGGGCACGCGCCGTGATGTCGACGAAGCCGCCGGCCCCCGCTGTCACATGGGGCTTGAAACCAAGCTTTGAAACATTCACCGAACCCTGCCGGTCGATCTCGAGAAACGAGAGGAGCGAAGCGTGAAAGCCTCCGCCCTGAAAATAGGTGAACTGATAGGGGGCGGGCATGATGGCTTCCGCATTGGCGGCGCAGCCGAACTGGAAGTCGAGCAGCGGGACGCCGCCGATGGCCCCCTGTTCGATCACCCACGTCACGTCGCGGTACCGGCCTTCTTCGAGGAGAATGCGTGGCACGTTGGCCGAGATGCCGAAGCCGATGTTAACCGCGTCGCCATACTGGAGCTCCCGCGCCACCCGTCGGGCGATGACTTTCTCGATGCCGAAGTCGGGCACGGAGAAAGACGAGAGCGGTCGGAAGATTTCGCCGGAGATGGCTGGATCGTAGTATGTCTGCGTCGTCTGCATCTGGTCTGGCGCCACGACGATGACATCGACAAGCACGCCTGGCACCATCACCTGCTGCGGCTTCAGGGTGCCGCTTTTGGCCAGGCGTTTCACCTGGGCGATGACCAGGCCGCCATTGTTCCGCACCGCCAGCGCCTGATCGAGCGGACCGAGATAGCCTCCCTCGTGCTCGTAGGAAAGATTGCCGCGCTCGTCCGCCGTCGTCGCGCGAATGATGGCGACATCGGGAACGATGGCGGGGAAGAACAGCCAGGTGTCGTCGGCGAAGGCGATGCGCGAGACGATGGGTTCGGCGGCGGCGCGTGCGTTCATCGCGCAGCCTTCGCGGTCGGGATCGACAAAGGTATCTAGCCCAATCTTGGTGATGACGCCGGGTCGCTTGGCGGCGGCCTCTCGGTGCATGTCGAACAGGATGCCCGAAGGGATGTTGTAGGCCGGAACGGCATTGCCGGTGATCATCCGCCAGATGGCGGGAGGCTCGGCCGAAGACGGCCCGGACGGATAGGAGCCGGCGAGCACCTTGGCGAGGAGTCCCTCCTTTGCGATGTGGTCGACGCCCTTAATACCGTACATGTCGCCGGAGGCGATCGGATGGAGCGTCGTCAGCCGGCGCGGATGACCGGTTTCATCGAAACGGCGGCCGACCGCGGCGAGCACGGCATCCGGGCAACCGAGCCCCGACGACGACGACACGGTCACTGTCGCGCCGTCCGGAATGAGACCCGCGGCCTGGTCGGCGGTGAGAACACTTGGAAAGGCCATGATCGACGAAGCTCCGTTCTGTTCAAAGCCCGGGAACGACAGTCACGACGCGTCCGGTCGCAGTCGATTCGAGAGCCGCAAGCGCGACGGCCATCGCGCGCACGCCGTCCTCGCCGGTGGCGGCCGGCGTACCGTCGCCTCGGATTGCGATGTGAAAGGCCTTGACGGCTCGGGCATAGAGATTCTCTTGGTCGAGCGGCAGGGGCTCCTCGCCGGCAGCGGTGCGCAACAGGACCTCGCCGACTGGGCGCTGCGTCATGCAGTTGGTGGCGATCAGCGACCCGTCACTGCCGTGGACTTCGAAGCCGGTCGTTGCAAATTTCGTGGTGAAGGCATCGTGGAACTGAGCGATCAGGCCCGAGCGAAACCGGACGACACCCATCACGCCATCCTCGATGCCACCGACTGCCATGCCGCTGGATTGGGAAAAAGCGGTCACGTCGGTCGGCTCTTCGTCGAGAACGAAGCGCAGCGTGTCAGCATCGTGCACGGTGATGTCCATGATGACACCGGCGCCGGCGCCAGGCGTCGTGATACGCCAGCCCTGTAGATGCGGCGGCAGGTAGACGGCGTGAAATACGCGCGCGTAGAGAGGCCGGCCGATCCGGCCCTGCTTGATCGCGGCACGGAGCGCTCGGTGGGTCGCAGCGTTGCGCAAGTGATGGTTTGTCCCCATCACGATGCCGGCGGCTTTACAGGCCTCTACCATGCGTCTTGCGTCGGCGAGATTCAGCGCGAGCGGCTTCTCGCAAAGCACGTGCTTGCCGGCCGCGGCCGCGGCGAGCGTCTGCGGGCAATGTAGCTCGTTGGTGGTCGAGATATAGACGGCGTCGATACCGCTCCCAAGGAGCGCATCGAGACTCGTCACCGCTGTCGCGATGCGGTTCTCAGCAGCAAAATGGTTAGCGCGCTCCGGGTCGCCGCTCATGACGGCCACGACTTCGCCGCCGGCCGCGCGGATTGCGTCGATCATCCACTCCCGAGCGATCGTGCTCGCACCAATCAATCCCCAGCGCACTTGGTTCATGACGCGATCCTCCGCCCGAGTCTTGCCCCGCAGCTCTCGCGCACGACGAGCCTGGCTTCGCCAGTGTACGTATCGCGGCGCCGCTCACCCTCATTGATCTGCCGGAGCAGGATCTGCGCGGCCCGCTCGCCAAGGCCTCCGGTATCGACCGAGACAGTGGTCAGGGCCGGCGAGACGTGACGCGCCTCGGTCGTGTCATCGAAGCCAACGATCGCGATGTCGCGCCCGGCGGCAAGCCCGTACCGTGCGATGGCGAGCATCGCGCCGATGGCCACGACGTCATTGAAGCAGACCACCGCCGTCGGCCGCCTGTCGACGGAGAGCAATCGGCTCATGGCGTTGAAGCCCCCGTCCTTGGTCGGCATGCTTTCGCCTATGAGGGATGGCTGGACGGCAAGGCCGGCCTGATTCATGGCGCGCGTGAAACCGGCAACGCGGTCCTGAAAGACGACCATATGACCAATGCCGCCGAGGAAGGCGATGTCGCGATGACCGAGGTTGATCAGGTGTTCGGTTGCCCGCGCAGCGCCGGCTACATTGTCGGAAACGACGAGCGAGGCGCGGGCGCCAATGATACGTCGGATCGCGAGGACGACAGGCAGATGGGATCCGAGCCGTTCGATCTCCGCGGCATCAGTGTCGAGCGCCGGGCAGAGGATGAGACCAGCCGCCCCATGCTCGCGCATCGAACGCACAACCTCGGCCTGGCGCACCACGCTTTCGGCCGTGTTGGCAATGAAGGGAATGACCCCCGAATTCTGCAGGGCGCGCTCTATACCGATGGCGAGCTCGGCAAAGAAGGGATTGGCGAGATCGTTGATCACCATGCCGACGATGTCAGATCGCGCCCGTCGCAGACTGGCTGCGCCACGGTTGTAAACATAGCCGAGCGCGTCCATGGCCGCGGTCACGCGCTGACGAGTCTCGTCCTTGACGAGCGGGCTCATCTTAAGGACCAGCGACACAGTCGACTTCGACACCCCGGCCTCCCGGGCGATATCGATGATCGTGACCGGGCGTGCTGCGCTCCTCGCGCCCACCATGCTTGCGCTCCCTAGTTTAGTGGAACGTTCCAATACCGCAGAGGCAGATTCTTTGCAAGCGCCTTTTTGACGGGAAATCTGTTGAAAATTCTCCCTTCGTGATATACATTCTATTGGAACGTTCCAAAAATGGCTGCATGGGAGAGGAGGAAACATGGTGGCATCGCTATTTTTGCCGCGAAACGATGGTGCAATCGAAAGCTATGACCTCGGCCCCGCGTCGCCTTACACGACGAGCCACGTCGGCGGCTTCCCGCGGATAGTGTATGCGGCAGCGCATGTGGTCGCGGACCCGCTCACTCCACATGGTCCGTGGTCCGACTGCGCTATCGACTGGGAAACAACTCTCGCTTTTCGGCATCACCTGTGGCGACTTGGCTTCAAGATCGCCGAAGCCATGGACACCTCGCAGCGCGGAATGGGCCTCGACTGGTCTAGGGCGAAGGAACTAATCCGCCGCTCCCTCGCCGATGCAAAGACCGTCCCCGGCGTCGATCTTGCGTGCGGTGCCGGCACCGATCAGCTCGTCCCGAGCGAAGCGCGCAGCCTCGATGACGTGATCAGGGCCTACGAAGAGCAGATCGGCCACGTCGAAGCCCACGGTGGCCGCGTTATCCTAATGGCAAGTCGAGCGCTCTGCTGCATTGCGCGTTCCGCCGATGATTACCTCGCCGTCTACGGCCGCCTGATCTCTGGTTGTCGCAACAAAGTCATCCTGCACTGGCTCGGCGCCATGTTCGACCCGGTTCTCGCCGGTTATTGGGGTTCGCACGAGGTCGAGGCGGCCATGAGCACTTGCCTCGACCTCATCGCCGCCCATGCCGACCGGATCGACGGCGTGAAGATCTCGCTGCTGGAGCGCCGACACGAGGAGCGCATGCGCGCCCGACTGCCGACCGGAGTCAACATGTACACCGGTGACGATTTCAATTACGCCGACCTCATCGAGGGCGATGGCCGGAACTTCTCGCACGGTCTGCTCGGCATCTTTGACCCGATCGCCCCGGCAGCAGCCGCGGCCCTTGATCGCCTCGCGGACGGCGATCGCGCCGGCTACCACACCATCCTCGATTCGACCGTGCCGCTGTCGCGGCGGATCTTCGAAGCGCCGACGCAGTACTACAAGGCGGGCGTGGTCTTCCTCGCCTGGCTCAATGGTTTCCAGGACCATTTCCGAATGGTCGGCGGCATGGAATCGGCTCGTGGCATCCTCCATTACGCGGACATATTCCGGTTAGCTGACGCGGCCCGCCTCCTCGTCGATCCAGACCGCGCCGCTTATCGCATGCGGCAGTTCTGCGAGATCAACGGAATAGGCATCTGAAGGCTATCTGTGGCAAGGGCGGCCGGCACTTCCAGGAACCGTGTGGATTATGTTGGGACATGTTCTGATGACGCTCGCATGAGACGTCCGATTGAGACCCGCGCGAATCCGCGAAGACGGGCTAACAACGGTTGGCTTTTGCGCATGGTGAAGTCGCCCACGAGGACTCAAGACGCGGAAAGCCTTTGATGTTCTACACAGACAACTTCCCAAATGTGGGTCTCTCTCTCCACGAGCTGCCACCGATCATACGTCTCGATGGTCATCCACTTGCCGAATGGATCCGGCCCGCGATCGAGTTCAAGCACTAAGCGAGGTTAATCCGGACGACGATTCGTCGTGATGTAGCAGCCAGAATGTTTCGTATGCACTCAAATTCTCACAAATGGAGGAGTACGAGCCCAATGAAGATCACCTGTATGCTGCAAGTGCCGTATCGGCAACTGCCTGACGACTTCGAGAAGCGTTTTCGAGTCGGTCGTCACTACTCCATGCCAGCAACTCACGGAAGCGTCGAAAGTTGTCGAAGACTACCCGCACTCTGGCTCGCGAGCGATCCGCAGCGCGTCGGTAGGCGCGATCGGGCTCAGTGAATGCGATCACGGGCAGGCAGTGCGGAGATCTTAATGCACCACGTTTATCAACGGTTCATTGATCTACTGTCGAGCGCTGGAGACGCTGAGGCTTTTTCCAGAGCGATGGCTACTGCGGCAGCCGCGATGGATTTGTCCTGTTTTGCATACCTTGCACTGCCGTGTCGGCTAAGCAGAGAACCTCTTGTAATTTCAACATATCCTGCCGATTGGGTTACTCACTATTTGCGCAGCCATTACGAGCGCATTGATCCCATCATTACACAAGCGCTCCAGAATCCGGAACCCTTCCGGTGGGGTTTAGGCTTAACTGCGAGACCACTCTCTTCGGTACAGCACGAACTATTTCATGAAGCTTCCGGCTTTGGAATCCGATTCGGTTTTACAGTTCCTATCCACGATGGTCATGGTCCCATCGCTGCATTGACCTTCGCCACAGACGAAAAGCGGCCGCAGTTCGAAAGCTGCATCAATTCGCACGCGCGCGTCCTTCAACTCATGGCAATGTACTTCCATGCTCACGTTCGACGTAAGCTTTCGGGCGATCGGAGAACCGGCGACGCGGTCCTATCTCCTCGCGAACTCGAATGTTTGGAGTGGGCTGCAGAAGGCAAGAGCGCTTGGGAAATAGGATGCATCCTTGGCATCTCGCGTCATACCGTCGCCTCATACCTTGAGAATGCGAAGGAAAAACTGGGCGTCCGTACGCTAGTGCAAGCAGCGATACGCCTGGCAGCTGCAAAAGGAGGAGAGCACAATTAAGGCAGGACTCCCCCGCAACTACGGGTGATGCGTCCAATCAGGAAGCCAGCTTCCATAACGCGTGACAAGTGTCGTTTGGAGGCGATCATGATCCAGTTAATTACCGAGAAGAGCTATGGTGCATTTACAGAAACTCTCATCGCAATGTACCAGCTTCGCTATCGAGTTTTCAAAGAGCGGCTAGACTGGGACGTCAATACCAGCGGAGATATGGAGGTTGACAGCTTTGACGCGCTTCATCCTACCTACCTCGTGCAGCTAGCAACGGACGGACGTGTACAAGGTTGCGTTCGACTACTGCACACTGTCGGGCCTACTATGCTGCGTGATACCTTTCCTGTACTCCTTGCTGGTCACGGCGCGCCATCGAACTGCTCAATATGGGAAAGTAGCCGATTCGCATTGGACGTTGCGACAGATGCTCCAAAAGGAAAGCACGGTATTGCCCGCGCCACATATGAATTGTTCGCTGGGATGGTGGAATTCGGCCTTTCGCGACAACTTTCCGATATCGTCACAGTAACCGACGCTCGAATGGCGCGAATTCTGCGCCGCGCCGGCTGGCCCTTGCGGCGCCTAGGCAACCCGTGCAACCTTGGAAATACCTTGGCCGTTGCAGGTTATCTCGAGATATCCACTGACGTGCTGGCGAGGATTCGTAACGCGGGTGGTTTCGCCGGGCCCGTCCTTTGGGAGCCGGTCATTCTCGCGGTCGCCTGACCTTAATCTCCAGACGAACAGCTCTGTTAACTCTAAACCGACATCGCTGGCTGCGGCGCGATGCAAGGCGATCGCCCGCTTCGCGGGCTTTGAGAAACGAGACAATGGATAAGTCCCGCATGTCCCGGGTGCTCGCTGTTGACCTGCAGCAGCTCCAGTTTGCGATCGCAGCCGTTGATTATGGGAGTATTCGGCGAGCCGCCGAGTTACTGTCTATTCAACACTCGATCGTGAGTCGAGCTATTCGCCAGTTTGAGCATCGGATCGGCGTCACTGTATTCGAGCGCTCAGGCGGAGGGGTAAAGCCAACGCCAGCTGGACGAAGCGTTTTGAGAGTGGCCAGGTTAATTCTGGAGCAGGTCGATGTGCTTGTTGCAACAGCAAAGTCGAACGGGCGAGGCGAAGCTGGCCGCCTTTCGATCGGCTTTTGCACCTCCATTTCCGCGGGAAATTTGCGAGCGACACTAACCGAATTCAAGAACCGGCATCCTCGGATCGAACTTGCAACGGTCGAGCGGTCGCGGACGCGTCTTGCGACGGCGCTGCGAAATGGCACGGCGGACGTTCTCATTGTAACTGGAGATGTGCCGCTGCTGGACAATAATGTTCGCCCGCTGTGGAGTGAGCGCATCCTGGTCTCTATGCCGGAAAATCATGCATTGGCAGCACGAACCGCAGTCTATTGGACAGACCTCCGAAATGAGACCGTCCTACTAAGCCGGCACGATCCCGGACGCGAGCTTGAGGATCTCTTGATTTCAAAGCTTGTCTCTCCCGCAGATCGACCGAAGATCGAACGGCATGACGTCAGCCGAGGTATCATCAAGAGTCTTATCAGCATGAAGCTTGGGATCAGCCTAGTCCTAGAATCAGACCTTGGCGCGAGCTTCGCTGGCTTGGTCTATCGCGAATTGCGCGATGGGACGGGGCCGACACGTGTTGACTTTTCGGCACATTGGCGAGCCGATAACGAGAACCCAGCCTTGAACGGCTTTATCAAACTTTTGGCCGAACGCTATCCTTCGCTGACGTCCGGTGAATGAGTCATGCGACGCCGCTTTGCAAACCCACGGTCCGTGGCCATGAACCGCGCCAGCATCGGCACGATCAGCTTACCCGGATCATTGACCGGCTGACCCGTTTCACGCGCAAGCGCTGCCGCGTAAGCGACCAGATCTCGATGCACGGAAGCCGGCAATTCAAGAGTGATCTTGACAGGCTTGTCGTCGGGCAGCGTTCCAATCTTGAGCTTGGCCATAACTGCCGTCACCCTCTATATGGCTCGAGAACGAGATCGCGATTGACGATAACGCGGACCGGGAATCCCGGACGGATGGTCAGCGTCGGCTGAATATTGAGGCTGCGACGGACAACCTGCTGGCCGGTTTGATTCAACGTGTCCCCGGCTCCGTGCCGCAAAGCCTGGATGATCGCACTATCATTGCTGTTGGTGTCGGAACCCGCACCAAGCTCAGTGCCGACAGCCAGGAGCGTCGACAGGGCCGCAGCTTTGAGCAATTCGCCCCAATGGTTGTCGACTTCGTCTTCGAGGCCGGCATATCCTGCCGCGTCTGCACCCGGCTGCCGCTCGAGAACGATCGAACGGCCATTCGGCATGATGAGGCGGGTCCAAACCAGCAGGACGCGAGACTGGCCGAACGCGACCTGGCTGTCGTAGACCCCGATCAAGCGCGCCCCCTGCGGGACGAGCAGGAGACGACCGGTCGGCGAATCGAAGACGCTTTCTGTTACTTGCGCGGTGATCGGCGCCTTCGAAATCTCGCACTATCGGCCAACTGAGCGACCAAACAGCGTAAGAATTGTGCATCCGAAGAATGGCGAGGAAGCTTGGTGGCCACTATTCGACGAAATGGGCGAGCCTCTCTTCCCCGAATTGATGGCGGAGCTCGATGCCATCAAGGCAAAGACGGTTTGGGGATTGGTCTTTCGGCGCGATCATGAGCATCGTAGGTCACCTGCCCCGCTCCCATGGCCTACAGAGCGCAAAGATCTGCGTTATCTACGGAGTGTCGTAAAGAAGATTGTTGCAGCAGCTGGGCTACGCAGCGAACTCTCCTTTACCTCATTCCGTCACGGTGGTTTTACCGAAGGTGCGGACAGCGATCTCACGGATGCTGAATTGCGGGCCGCTGCCCGCCATCGATCGAGCCACCAAATTCCTACCTATGCAAAGCGCACGCGTAAACAGCTGATCGCAGGCTCCAAGAAGCGCCGTGAGGAGCGGGCAAAAGCAGCTCTTGTCGGACTAGCCGCTCGTCGCTCGTCGGAATGACGGCGCGGCCCGCGACATAAGCCATTGATTCATTTTGGTGGGAGGCTCCAAGCCTCGAACCGAGGACCTGCGCGTTAAGAGAGCTATTTCCCTGTCCAGGAGGGCTTGCGCTTCTCGCTGAATGCCTTCAGGCCCTCCTTGGCGTCCTCGGTCATCGCGAGCAGTGCGATCTGACTTTCGGTGTAGGCGATGCTCTCGTCAAACGACATCGACGCGATCGCGCGCATGGCGTATTTGCCACGGCGGATCGCGGTCGGCGATTTGTCGATGATGCGGCCGATCAGCCAGTCGACCTTGGCATCTAACTCGGCCGCCGGCACGACGTAATTCAGAAGCCCTGCCGCCTGCGCTGCCCTCGCATCGAACGGCTCACCGGTAAGCGCCCATTCATTGACGAGCCGCTGCGGCGCGATGCTCTGCAACAGGCTGAGCACCTGCATCGGGAACACGCCAACCTTCACCTCGGGCAGGCCGAAGATCACGTGATCAGCGGCGACCGCCATGTCGGTCATGCATAGCAGGCCCATGCCGCCGGCCATGCAGACCCCGCCGACCCGCGCAACCGCCGGCTTGGTCGCGTTCTGCGACAACCGCAACAGATCGGCATAGTCGACATTCGGCTTGGAATGATCCATCGCGAACGCCGCGCCGGAGTTCTGCAGGTCCGCGCCGGCGCAGAACGCCTTGTCGCCCGCGCCCGTCAGCACGATGACCCGGACGTCCTTGTCGTCATGCGCGTTCCGATACCCTTTGGCGATGCCGGCAATCACGTCGCCGTTCAGTGCGTTGCGTTTCTCCGGCCGGTTGATGGTGATCCAGAACGCCTGCCCGCGCTTTTCGGTGATGACGCTTGTGGTGTCGGTCATGGCACGCTCGCTTTTTGTCTTCTGCTTGCCCGACATTTGCGGCAGATGCACTACAGGCGCAAGTGCAATCTACGATGATGTGCCGCCTTAGCGCCTCGACACAATTTTGCAGCGCGATCGAACGAGGGATGCGTCAAACTGACCGCAAACGAGGGTTACACTGCGGGCAGTCACTCCATGCAGGACAGCGGCGCGGCGATCCAGAACGCGGCCGCGCAAGTGCGTGACTTGCTGATCGGCGAGGCCTCGGCTGAGCCAGCCGATCGAAAGCCTGCGAACCGAGAACGGCGCGGTCATCGGTCCGGATGGCACGCGACTACGCTATGGCGAGCTCGTCGCCTCCGGAATGCTGCACGTGCAAGCACAGCCGTCTACCCGCAATCACACCACTCTTGGACATCATTTTCGAGTAGATCGATCGCCGCGAGCGCGGATAGTTCGTCAGGTCTCATTTTGCTTTCCGGGGATGGAATAGCTCCTCGACCGACTCTTTCGGGTCCTTGATCCGAGAGCGGTCCTTGCGATCGTTCTTTTGCGCATCGAGCTTCTGCAGGAAGCGGAAGCGCGGCGATCGGGTCGCGTGCCCGGACCGGCCGTGCTTTGTCATGCCGAAACCCTTTTGGCCGCCGTGCGTCATTTGATCACCAACGCAACAGTGCGTTTCTTGCACCCGAGAGCCGCCACCGGGGCCAAGCTTCATGGCGGAGAAAGGATAGCCCTGATCATCAAACAGCGCGAGACTTCGAACGCGGCCAGCGGCGACCGGGCATGGGGGAAATTCCTTCATTCCGGGGACGTTCTCAGGACGGCCACAGAGCCCATGACTGTGGATCGGCGTGGGGTCCCGACGCCGATCACACATCCTTCATCTCTCGTATGGTTCTGCACCGTCGTACTCAGACGGCGCTCGTGACACACGACCCCAACCGGCCATGACGCGCCGCAGGGCGGGAACTGTGGTATCCTCCGTCAAACGCGATGGGACGGTTCAATGAAGCGGCGGACCCTCAAATGGCACTTGCTGCTCGTGCTGAGCGTCTCGTGTCCTCGCCGGGCTCCACGACAGCACAAAATGGCCTGGCATCCCCACCTCTTGGGCGCTGCTTGCCCGCGCCGACGAGGTGATCGAATGAGTGCGCCAGGCAAGCTGGTGCGATCCAGCCGGTGGAAGACCGGTCCGAGTAAGGGGTCGCGTCCGCTTGGTAGCGAATGTTGCGTGGCCCCTGGCGACAGTGACCGCGAAGCGTACAGAGCGATTGCACACGGATCTGAAGATAGCTCTCCCGGGTCTCGAGGAGGACCAACGTCGTGAAGCGGGACTTCGACCTCATCGTCTATGGCGCGACGGGTTACACCGGCCGTCTTATCGCCGAATATCTGGCGACGTCCTATCGCGGCGACGATGCTCCGTCCTGGGCGATCGCGGGACGCTCGACCGACAGGCTCCAGAAGGTGCGTGCCGACATCGGCGCACCAGACGATTTGCCCTTGGTTAAGGCGGATGCCGCCGAGCCGGCCAGCCTGCGTTCGATGTGCGAGCGTGCGGCCGTGATCATCACGACGGTCGGGCCTTATCAGGCCTACGGTCCCGAGCTCGTGGCGGCCTGCGCGGCCACGGGCACTGGCTATGTCGATCTTTGCGGCGAACCGGCTTGGATGCGGCGCATGATCGACGCCCATCACGAGGAGGCGAAACGGACCGGCGCGCGCATCGTTTTCTCCTGCGGCTTCGATTCCATCCCGTTCGATCTCGGCGTGCTCACGCTGCAGGAGAAGGCGCGCGAGAAATTCGGACGCCCGGCGCGGCGGGTCAGAGCCCGCCTGCGCAAGGTGAAAGGCGGCATGTCTGGCGGCACCGCGGCGAGCGCTCAGGCGACGTTGGCCGCCGCCGCGCGCGACCCAGCCTTGGTCCGGCTGCTGACCGATCCCTTCGCGCTGACGCCGGGGTTCATCGGGCCATCGCAGCCGTCGGGCCTCATCCCCGAATACGACCCGCGCATGAACGCGTGGCTCGTGCCGTTCCCCATGGCGCCGATCAACACCAAGAACGTGCACCGCACGAATTTCCTGTTAGGTCATCTCTACGGCACGGACTTCGTTTACGACGAGATGATGGTCGCGCCGGGATTTGGGGAAATCGGACGCGTGACGACGGAGACGTTCGCCACGATGGTTTCCTTGTTCAGGACCGGCGGTCTTAAACCCGGCGCAGGCCCGACTCGGGAAGAGCGCGAGAAGGGCTTCTACGACATCCTCTTCCTGGGCGAGCTGCCGGATGGCGGACGGGTCGAGGCGGTAGTCACGGGCGACCGCGATCCCGGCTATGGCTCGACCAGCAAGATGATCGCCGAGAGTGCTCTCTGCCTCGTGCGCGACGTGCAGGGCGAGGGCGGCACCTGGACGCCGGGCGCGCTGATGGGTCCGGCGTTGCGCAAGCGTCTGAAGGAGCGCGCCGGCCTCACCTTCAGCGCGCGTTGAGGTAGCGCTCAGAACTGCAGCGGCGTGCTGAATATCGTGGATCGCAATCAACGAAAGCGCGGCTTGGCGAGCGCGAGCCTCAAATCCGGTTCAATGGACGCTTCTGGCCCCGTACGCGACGAATCCGACCCACGGCCCTGCGTCGGCTCTCAGGGGGCAGACCGGACATGGCCGAATCACGGCCAAATCGACGCGAATGACCTGAAGCTATCATCAAAACGCTCGCTGGAAAGGGAGCGCGTACTCAGTCACGTCGATATGCCTTGAACGAGAGGAAGGCGCCGAGCCCCAGAAGCACGATGGCTCCTGGAATGATCGCGCGGGTGGCCTGACCAATTCCGCCGGCAATTGCGGCCAGGCCGGTTGGGAAAAGCATTCGTGCAAGGCCGCTGAGGATGGCAAGCCAGCCAAGGAGGGTCACAAGCACCGGCCATTCCTTCGTCCAGCGCTTGTGAGCGCGCACAATGGCAAGTCCTGCGACGAACAAGAGGGCACCGGACACGAAGATGAGCGCGGGGTTGCGGGAAACCTGTTCAGCCAACTCAGGGAACGAGCCAATGTTCAGCAGCATTCCGGCAGCGATTGCGACAAGCGTAGGACCGATCAGGCGGGCGATCGTTTTCGAGGTGGTCATCGGGTTGGCCTCCGGTCCGAGCATTACCAGTCTCTTTCTACTCTCGCGACGCAGAGCGCTTTTTCCCGCCAGGAAGCTCGTGAATTCAACCGCCTCACCACCGTGAACGCTCTCAAATCCAAGGCCGCAGTAGAAGTGGACGGCGCGCGACATGTGGGGGTCGCGAGGGTAACCGCGCTGATGCTCTCGATCATTGTGGCCACGCTCCGCTGCGGATGCGCCACCGGCTTATTACAAGCCGGATCCAGTCCCCTCCAGTTGAGCGAACCGGACGATCAGAATCTCCTTCATCGTCATTCTGCCGTTGGCGAGCTTCTCCGCCAGCATGAGCTGCTGCGTATTGGGCAGGCCGGCCGGTATCACCATTTTCCCACCCGCTTTCAATTGGTGGATCAGCGGAGGAGGAATGAGATCGGGAGCGGCCGTCACGATCACCTTGTCAAAGGGAGCGTGCTCTGACCAACCGTGATAGCCATTTGCAATCTTGAGTTCGACATTGCTGCAGCCCTGCTGCCGGAGCCGTTGTTTCGCCTTCTGGCCAAGCTCTTCGATGATTTCAACGGAGTATACCTTGCGGGCCAGCTGCGCGAGGATGGCGGCCTGATAGCCAAGACCGGTACCGATTTCGAGAACGCTGTCGTCGGCCTTGATGTCGAGCAGATCGGTCATTAAGGCGACGACAAATGGCTGCGAGATCGTCTTTTCGAAGCCGATTGGAAGCGGAATATTGGCATACGCGTACGGCTGAAATTCGATTGGTACAAACTCATGCCGCGGCACCTTGCCCATGGCCGTCATGACGCGTTCGTCAAAGGCACTCTTGCCGATTGTGTCACGCAGCGCAAAGGCGCTGGCGGCGATGACCGCGAGCATGTCTTTACGCAAAGCCTCAACGTCTTCTGCTCGCATTGGTAACTTTCAAGGGCATAGAGCGGTGCACCCGCCAGGCTATTGCAATCACTGGCCACCCGTCACGACCGCTCCCGCGGGCAGATGAACAAAGTTCCTCAAGCGGAACTCCATCGTCCATGACGCGCTAAGTCGTCGCAGGCCCATTGAGGACAACGAGACGCCTTCAAACGGACGAGAAAGATTGTACAATCTCGCCAGCTGCCTTTGAAGCGGGACATGCCGAAATCTTCGCGGCGGAGCGGGCAGCGACCGTGCCGTCGGCAGGCATTTTGACTGGCAATCCGGCGCCGCTCCTTTACCTACGCCGCCAGCATTTACATTTCGCAGGCTCGCGCTGCTCCAGCAGCGCGGAACGCTTTGGTGAAAGCAACGGAGGATCACAATGAGCTGGTCCTATCTCCCGAGATGGAAATTCACGGATAGTTGCGGAAGGCCGCGGGTGCCCGGAGGGATCCACATGGGCTGCACCCATGACGCCCATACGCAGCAAGGCCATGCGACACGGCGCGCGCTACTCAAAGCTGGGGTTGCGATCGTCGGCGGTGCCGGGCTGGCGACAGTTGTCGGCCCCCGCGAGGTATTCGCGCAAATCCGCGTCTTTCCACCACCGCCGCCGGCGGTGAGCCCGATCGCCGGTCTCATGGATACGCATGTTCACGCGGCGCCCGACGTCTTCGGGCGGTCGCTGGACGATGAGGAGGTCGCGACCCTCTATAAGTCTCGCGGGCTGGAGTCGCTCGTTCTCAAAAATCACGTCGTGCCGACTGCGGACCGGGCTTGGTTCGCGCGCAAGCACGTTGCCGGCCTCAAAGTATTCGGCGGAGTCGTCCTTAATTCACCGGTCGGCGGAATAAATCCGGATGCCGTTAACTGGATGTGGCGCATGCAGGGTGGCTTCGGCCGCGTCGTGTGGTTCCCCACCTTCGATGCCGACAACCATGTCAAGCATTTCAAGGACGCGCCGGAAGGTATCAAGGTGCTCGACGCTAACGGAAAGGTTCTTCCGGCAGTGCGGGAGGTACTCAAAATCTGCGCCGAGCAGAAGCTCGTCGTTCAGACCGGGCATCTATCGCCAAGCGAGGCCCTCGCTGTCATCGAGGCGGGCCGCGACGCCGGCGTGGATCGCATGGTTGTCACCCATGCTCAGTTCGAGGTTGTCAACATGGACTTCGAGCAAATGAAGAAGGCCGCGTCGATGGGCGCGAAGCTCGAGCTGTGCGCGATGGGTCCACTGATGGGACCGGAGGCGCATGGAGTGGATGCGGCACTGGCGACGAGTGAAGGTCGAGGAGAGTGCCGCCGCAGTGAAGGAAGTTGGCGCAGAAAACTTTATACTGGCGACCGATCTCGGTCAGACGGGCAATCCAAGCCCGGCCGACGGGCTGCAACTGTTCGTCACCGATCTGATGAAGGCCGGCCTGACTAAAGATCAGATCACGACGATGGGACGGGAGGTGACTGGCAAGCTGCTGATGGGCTAACTCGCGGTCCGTTACCGCTGATGCGGCACGCGCCTGAATAGAGGAATAGGTGTGCCTGAGCACGCCGCGGGCAATGCATGGACGACATTCGCTCCAACACCACCTTCCCTTCCGCCCCAATCCGGTAACTGGAGCGCTCTTGAATGATGCCGGCTTCGAGGCGCCTCATCGCTGCGTGTTGGAGCGGGAGTCTGATGAAAAGGAGGTCGCGATGAGGATTGAGAACACCACATTTGGCGCGATTACGATAGACGGAAAGACGTATGAGCACGACGTGGTCATTCGCCTTTCCGGCGAAGTTGTGAAGCGGACGCCCCTTGAGACAGCAGGTGTTCAAGAGCGCGTTGATGTGTAGCCGGCATAGCACCAAACATGCACATAGCTGATGCGTCGTCCGTTGGACTCCGCCTTTGCCCCGCAATTGGGGGACAAGCGGATATCAATCCTGCCTCATCTGACCGCCTCGATCTGCTCGGCATTCCCGTTCACCCCGCGAGCCTGATCCGGCTTGCCGGCGCAACTTTCATGATCCTTGGCGTCGCCCTGATACGGACGTAGCCGCAGAAGATGATGCGGCCGCAGTCGCTATTGTTACTGCGTCAGAAATCTATATGCGACGATCAGAGCCACCGAGATCGTGAAAATCAGCAGTGCCGTGATTGATTTTCGGATAATTGGCCTCGTTGAATGGCGTGCAGCCGATAGACCGGGCTGAGGTTTAGGCCGTCTCTGGAACCGCACGACTTGTCCCTCTGTTGTTGGGGTGCGGGGCTTTGGCGCTGGCGCCGCGCCCACGCCTCCCATCTCGCTGTAATAAGCGTTGTAGACTTCGCCTTCGGTACCGGAAGCGCCGCCTTCATAATTAAGTTGGCGCACGCCACAACAACCCTGCCAAGTCGACATAAACTCCCTCGCCGTTTGGCGCCCTCCACAAGTCCAGCCTTCGCCAAGCATGCGATCGGCCGTACTCTGGACGCATGGCACTCTTTCGACGAAAATCCCTCATGGAAGAACTGGAACACGAACTTGTGGGGTTGCGCGCACGCGCCGCGACCCTTCACAGCCGTCATAAAGCTGCTGAGGCGGCGTCCGTTGACGCTGAGGCGAAGCTCCAGCACCACCTGCTGGAAGCCGACCTCGATGCCGACGAAAAGGTCCGCAACAAGCTGGAGGCGACGGTCGCAGCATGCGCACTGACGCGCGACAACTTCGCCAAGGCGATC
>NZ_JADPKQ010000088.1:0-2741 GCF_023074015.1 Bradyrhizobium sp. 142 | reverse complement strand
CTTGGGTGACCCATCCCAGCTCTCCATGCCGAAAAACGAATCTCCCGAAAATACCAGCAATTCCAGGATCAAAGATCGCGACTTTCTGACTCAGTAAGACTAGCTAGCATCCAGTGTGCTCATCTGCCTACTCGCCTATGCTTTCTTCAGTCCAGCGCTGCGTAGTGTCGGCAGCCGCGTTAGAGCTGAAGAGATCAATCAGGAAAGTTCGCTCTAACTTATGTCCGAGACGTCTTCGAACGGTGGCGCTGGCGCGAGCGCGCTCGATCCATCAAGACAGCTCGGATTGGAATTCGGCTATGATCTCGGTGTTCGAGCAAGGTTGGTAAGCCAGCCCCGGTCGCGGCGTTCGCCGCAAGGGGGTGAGCCCGAGGATCCCCGCGATCAGATTCCGGGGGTATCATCCAATGCTTGCGATCGCGACAGCAAGATCGTTTTTTTTGCGAGGTCGAGAGCCTCCGTAAACGGACGCTGGCGGACAAAGCCGGTGACGATCGTCTCGTTGCTTCATTCGCCCGCGGCTTTACGAATGATGAAGCCGCGGTTCGGGCGGCAATTGCCTTGCCTTGGTCCAATGGGCAGACTGAAGGTCAGATCATCCGCCTCAAAGTAAGCATCCGGTGAGGTCTTCGCCGGATGCGTAGTCGTCCGTGAAGTTGGGCTAAGCGACTGAGCCAGAATCGCATTTTTCGTTGTGGACTGTTTTGGGATTGCAGGGTTTTGATGCTTCGGGCATCGGAAGCCTGCGATTTCATTTTCCAGATTCCGTCGAATCGCCAGTCATGATTCCGTGGTCGGGTCGGAGGTGGCGATGCGACCGAAGAAGCACAGGACGACAGGATCGGGCGATCTGTTCCGGGCCAGGCTGGACCAGATCATCAACATGAAGCACGAGCTGGTTCAGCTCGCCGGCAAGGTCGATTGGGACTGGATCGACGGCGAGATCGCGCCGCTCTATAGCGAGAACGGTCGGCCGGGCATCGCGACCCGCTTCGTGATCGGGCTGCTGCTGCTCAAGCACATTTACGGCCTGTCCGATGAGGGGATGTGCGAGCGTTGGGTCCACGACCCGTATTTCCAGTACTTTACCGGCGAAGAGTTCTTCCAACACTCCTTCCCGCACGAGCGTTCGGACCTGAGCCATTGGCGCAAGCGGCTCGGCGACAAGCTGGAGCTGTTGCTGGCCGAGAGCTTGCGGGTGGCGCACGAGGCCGGTGCGTTACGCGGCCAGGACCTCAAGCGGGTCACGGTCGATACCACCGTGCAGCCGAAGGCCATCACCTTCCCGACCGATGCCAAGCTGCTGCACGCGGCCATCAAGGGGCTCAACCGCCTGGCGAGGAAGCACGGGGTCAGGCTGCGGCAGTCCTATCTTCGCATTGCCAAGACCGCGGCAATGATGGCGGGGCGCTACGCCCATGCCAAGCAATTCAAGCGGCATCAGCGGCAGTTGCGCATTCTGCGCAGCCGGCTGGGCCGGATCATCCGCGATATCCGCCGCAAGATCGAAGGTCAGACCGTGCTCGAGAACGCCTTCGCCCTCCCGCTTGGCCGGGCCTCGCAGATCCGCTCGCAGCAGCAGCGCCAGCGCGGCTGGAAGCTCTATTCCTTCCACGCCCCCGGAGGTGGAGTGCATCGGCAAGGGCAAGGCAGCCGCGCCTTACGAGTTAATGGCATGGACCACGCCCGCTCTCAGCGGCAACGTTAAGCCCCGGCAAGAGAAGGAGCACGAGCCATGTCCCATACGAACATTGTCACGATCGGTATCGACCTAGCATTACAGTTGCTTTGTTTGCAGACTTCTGAATCCATGGGCAACCATGATTCGAATGTCGTGGGCGCGGGCCGCGTCGGTTGAGGAGACGCTTGCGTTGTGGGCGGCGTCGCTTCGAGAGATCAAGCAGCGGATACGTCCGTTGTTCACGCAAGAGCGTGTGGCGACGAATGCAGGCCTGTTCCTGGAAGGTCTGCTCGGAGATGAGCAGCGCAAGACCGGCTGGATGCGCGCGGAGGCGGCTGGCGATCCTGGCCCATGGCGGCAGCAGGCGATTCTGGGTCGTGGAGATTGGGACGCTGATGCCCTGCGCGATATCGTGCGCGACTATGTCATCGAGCATTTGGCGGATGACGATGCGGTGCTGGTGATCGACGAGACCGGCTTTCTCAAGCAGGGCAAAGCGTCATGCGGAGTGGCACGGCAATACACTGGTTCGGCAGGGAAGATTACGAACTGCCAGATCGGCGTCTTCGCTACCTACGTTTCGCGTCATGGTCATGCGTTCATCGATCGCGCGTTGTATCTTCCGAAGGAATGGACCGACGATCCAGATCGTCTGGAAGCCGCATACGTGCCTGCCGATGTCGGCTTTGCGACCAAACCAAAGCTTGCGACGAGAATGATCGCACGTGCGATAGCCGCGTCTGTACCATTCAAGTGGGTTGCCGGTGATACGGTCTACGGTGTTGGCGACATCGAACAGCAACTACGTCGGGCAGGCAAAGGCTACGTGCTTGGGGTCAGCAGCGCTCATGTGTTTCGATCCTGGGGCAAGCGACCGCCGGTCGCCGGTACGGCCGCGGACCTCGCCCGGACGCGGCGCCCGTCCGACTGGAAGCGCCTGTCGGCGGGAGCCGGAACCAAAGGACCGCGGCTGCACGACTGGTGTTATCTCGAATTGGCCGACCTCGAGGCCGAGCAGTTCAACAGCGCAAATGATGGTTTATGGACGCGCGGTCTACTG
>NZ_JADPKQ010000528.1:0-2832 GCF_023074015.1 Bradyrhizobium sp. 142 | reverse complement strand
ATCTCTCTCAGAGGGGTCCCGTCCTTGCTGGGCTTTGCCTCCACCCGTGCATGAAAGATCAGGGTACCGGGCTGCGCGCCCGACCGGATACAAGGTGATCTCATTCACGGCCCAGGCCTCGCATCACGTCACACCTGTTATCGTCATCGCGTGCGTTGCAGGGACGCCATTGTGGCGCCGAGCTCGTCGCGCTCAAGGCCGCTGCCGCGCCGTCTCCGGCGGTGGCCTACGGCCAGCCTTGACCGCTCCTCGCCGCGGCGCCCAAGACCGCCGCCATCAAACGACGCCCTCTTGACAACTCACTCCCCATACGAGGATGACGGATAAGCATTGGAGACGAGGTTGAAGAAGATCTGAGGCCGTCAAATTGATCTATCCGTGCCGCCGGCCGGCGCTACAATCCGCGTCGCGGATCAAAGGGCCAGGGAGGCCAGGTCATGGAAACAGCAACGTCGGATCAGCCCGCCATCCGCTCCATCAAAGTCTGCTGCTGCATTGTCGGCGGCGGACCTGCCGGCATGATGCTCGGTTATCTGCTGGGGCGCGCCGGCATCGATGTCGTGGTGCTGGAAAAGCATGCGGACTTCTTCCGCGACTTTCGCGGTGACACCGTGCATCCCTCGACCCTTCAGGTCATGGATGAGCTCGGCCTGATCGACGGCTTCCTGAAGCTGCCGCATCAGCGCTTGCAGACGATGGACGGCCTGTTCGGCGGCACGCCGGTGCGGATCGCCGATCTCCGCCGGCTCCGCACGAAGTACCCGTTCATCGCCTTCATGCCGCAATGGGACTTTCTGAATTTCCTGCGCGAGGCCGGCCAGCGTTTCGCCTCGCTGAAGGTGATGATGAACACGGAAGCCGTCGATCTGATCCACCGCGGCGAGACCATCGCCGGCGTGCGCGCAAAGACGGCGGACGGCGACATCGACATCGACATCGAAGCCGATCTCACCATCGCCTGCGACGGCCGGCATTCGATCGTGCGCCAGCGCGCGGGCCTCGATGTCGAGGAGATCGGCGCGCCGATGGACGTGCTGTGGTTCCGTGCCGGCCGCAACGCGGGCGAGACGGAAAACGTGTTCGCCCGTGTCGAGCCCGGCAAGATGATGATCACCTTCGACCGCGGCGACTACTGGCAGTGCGCCTATGTCATCGCCAAGGGGCAATACGACGCGGTGAAGGCGAGGGGACTGCAGGCGCTGCTCGATGATGTCGTGCGCATGGCGCCGATCCTCAAGAACGGCGTTGCCGACGTGAACAGTTTTGACGACATCAAGCTTCTCACCGTTGCGATCAACCGCCTGACGCGCTGGACGCGGCCGGGCCTGCTCTGCATCGGCGATGCCGCGCATGCGATGTCGCCGGTCGGCGGCGTCGGCGTCAATCTCGCCGTGCAGGATGCGGTCGCGGCCGCAAATCTGCTGGCAGACAAGATGCAGCAGGGGTGTCCGTCCGAGAATGAACTCGATGCGGTGCGCCGCCGCCGCGAGTTTCCGGTGAAGATGACGCAGCGGATGCAGGTCGTCGTGCAGAACAACATCATCAGCGGCGCCTTGCAGCCGGGCGACCGGCCGCTGAAGGTGCCGCTGGTCGTGCGTCTGATCACCGCGCTGCCGTGGCTCCAGGGCATTCCGGCGCGCCTGCTCGGGCTCGGGGTGCGGCCCGAGCACGTGCATTCGAGAGCTGCTCCGGGATCGTAGCGCAAGATTTCGGTAGGGATAACGCTGCGTTAAATCGCGCAGCGGCGCGTTGCGCGCGTGCAACAGCACAAACGGATTCGCCGGTCAGCGCGTGCGCGTCTGGCGCATTAACCGTGTTGATTTCAATTTTAGTAAGAGCCGTCTGTGAGCGTGCACCCATCGATGACAAGGGGTGTACGATGCGTTCCAAGTTGATTGCTGCCTTCGCCTGCACGACCGCTCTGGTTTCGACCGGCGCTGCTTCCGCTGCCGATCTCGGCGCGCGGCCCTACACCAAAGCGCCGGCCTATATCGAGCCGCTGTTCAACTGGACCGGCTTCTATGTTGGCGGCCACATCGGCGGCGCCTGGACCAACGAGCAGTTCATCAACAACGGCAACGGCGCCCCCTTCGGCGATCTCGCCCCGGGCGAGGGCTATCGCCAACGCAAGTCGGGCATCATGGGCGGCGCCCAGATCGGCTATAACTGGCAAGCCAACAACTACGTGTTCGGCATGGAGGGCACGATCTCCGGCCTCGACAACAAGGGCACGGTCGTCAACACCGCGTTCGGTGCAGGTGACGACGTGTTCTCCTGGCGCGCCAACGTGCTCGCGACCGTCGTCGGCCGCGCCGGCTTTGCCGTGCAGAACAACCTGTTCTACATCAAGGGCGGCTATGCCGGCGTGAATAACCGTCTGTCGGTCACCGACACGGTCGGAGTGGCTACGGGCTCGGGCGGTCAGACCCACTGGGCCAACGGATGGACCGTCGGCGCCGGCTGGGAATACGGCATCACCCGCAACTGGATCGTCGGCCTCGAGTACAATTACGCGGCCTTCGGCAGCCAGACCTATCAGCTCGGCGGCACCTCGGGCAATTACACGTTCGATGCCAAGCCGCGCGACATCCAGTGGGCCGTCGTGCGCGCCAGCTACAAGTTCGACGCGCCGGTGATCGGGCGCTACTGAGCACGTCAACGAACGATCGATCATCTAAAAAGAAAATCACCACCACCAATTAAAAAGCCCTGGCTTGGTCCGGGGCTTCTTTTTTGGTGTGCCGAGCATGTTCGACAGCTTGGAGGTGGAAGTCCTTTACCCAGCCTGATGGCGGCGAAGGGTTAGCGAAGCGCAAGGGCGTCATCGCGAGA
>NZ_JADPKQ010000359.1:0-2897 GCF_023074015.1 Bradyrhizobium sp. 142 | reverse complement strand
CGCAAAACAAGCCGTTCGCGCTCAATCCGGTGAACCGCCGTATACGGACCCGTATGTACGGTGGTGTGGGAGGGGAGAGTCGCGAGACTCCCCCTATCCCGATTGGGAGCCGTTCTCTGGAGGACAGGTGATGCAGATCGACGGGCAATGCCATTGCGGCCAGATCACCTATGAGGCCGAGATCGATCCGGAGGCCGTCTCGGTCTGCCATTGCCGGGACTGCCAGACCCTGAGCGGCTCGGCGTTCCGTGTCACGGCGATCTGTTCCGGTGCCGCAATCCGGCTTACGGGCGGCAAGCCAAGGATCTACGGCAAGCGCGGCGACAACGGCCGCATGCGCCTCCAGCACTTCTGCGCCGACTGCGGTTCCCCACTGTTCACCAGCGGCGAGGGCGACCAGGCCGACGATTGGGGCATCCGCTGGGGCAGCATCCGTCAGCGCGACGCGTTGCGGCCGAGCCGCCAGATCTGGTGCCAATCCACCGCGGTATGGATCGATGCAGTGCCACTGCTGCCGGGCCGGCCGCAGGATTGAGCCGGTCTTGTAGAGACACTGCTCATGTTGAGGAGCCCGCCTTCGCCTAGACGGCTTCGGCGTGGCAGCCTTCGTCCGCTTCGCGTGGCTTGCCGAGCCGCAGCTCGCGAAGGCTGGTGGGCGGTCACGGATTCGAACCGCGGACCCTCTCGGTGTAAACGAGATGCTCTAACCAGCTGAGCTAACCGCCCCACAGCGTCTCTTTAGCCCCGCCGCGGGTGCTGGAGCAAGGGGCCGTACGCGTCGTAGTTCGGCCCCAGGCAATAGGGCGCGGGGCAGGTTTCCGACGGGATCTTGGCGACGTACCCTTGGCCAAATGCGGCGAGCATTTGACCGCTTTGTTCGCCTCGCACGAGAAACCCCGCAGCAGATCCCGCTGCAGGGCATTTCTTGCAGTGTAAATCCGTCATCGGATCAGGATCAATCTCAACGCCCTTCGCGACGAGGAGGCGACGATCGTGCCCCCGCCGCCGCAGCATTTCGACGAGACTTCCCGCCTGGTCTCAGGCGGTCTTGGTGAACATCGTCAGGACGCCGTCGGCGATGTTGATCGCGATGACTTGCGACGAATTCAAACCCTTGGCCTTGAGGACGGAGGCTGCCTGCGGCGTGGCGTCGATAGACTTCCGAAGCGACTGTATGTCTTCGTCGCTTGTATGCGCCACGATTTCATCAACTTTCGCGCGCACTGCCGGCTGCAATTCCTTGACATCGACGACCTCTATGCTCCGTATCACTGTCTTGGACTGATCGGACTGAGACTCGGCGCCGGATTGCGAAGGTGCTCGCTGTGCCTGCACCAGAGCCGGCGTTCCGAGGGAGAGAGCTGCAACGATGACGGATGCCGTGAAGCTGCGCATGGTCATGCCTTTCCTTTCCGGTTTGAGGAATGGGAAAACTATCGACCAAATCTGGTTGGGGTCTGATTCTGATGTGGCCGTTCGATGAAACCAATGCGGCTGCAATGCGCACGCGCCGCGGCGGCTCTGGTGATGTTCCCTCATCTGCCAGTCTTGCTCTGAAGTCGACGCGATGAACCGGGCGGGATGCAGTCGCATGACATGTCGTCTGGACAATATTGGAGAGGAATAATGGGCAGCGCTACCGGCCACGAACCCAATGCCGACCAGATCGCGTACTGGAACGGGCCAGGCGGGCAGCGCTGGGCCGACCGCCACGCGGTGCAGGAGACGCTGCTCGGACCGATCGCGGATGTCTTGATCAGCCGCGCCAGGCCGCAGCCGGGCGAGCGTGTGATCGATGTCGGCTGCGGCTCGGGTGCTACGACCGTCGCGTTCGCGAAGGCGGTGGCGCCGAACGGCTTTGCGCTTGGCCTCGACGTCTCCGACCCGATGCTGTCGCAGGCGCGCGCGCTGGCGCCGAAAAGTCTGCCGCTCGATTTCGTGCTGGCGGATGCGACGGTCCATCCGTTCGAGCCGGCCAGCTTCGACCTGCTGGCCTCGCGCTTCGGCGTGATGTTTTTCGCCGATCCGATTGCGTCCTTCACCAATCTGCGTCGCGCGCTGAAACCGTCGGGACGGCTGGCGTTTGCCTGCTGGCGCGAGCCAAAGGAAAACCCGTGGATGATGACGCCGCTGATGGCAGTCTACAAGCACGTGCCGAAGATGCCGCCGGTCGGGCCGGAGGAGCCGGGCCCGTTCGCCTTCGCCGCGGAAGAGCGCGTGATGCGCATCCTGAACGGTGCTGGCTTCGTCGACGTGGCGATGGAGCCGCACAATCTCGCCATGGATATTGCGATCGGCGGCGGACTGGAGGCTGCGGTCGAGGGCTCACTTCAGATCGGCCCCGCCAGCCGCGCCCTCCAGGGCCATCCGCCGGAGACTTATGACGCCGCAAAAGCCTCGATCCGCGAGGCGCTCGCTCCGTTCCTGAAGGGGCAGAGCGTTGCGTTGCAAGGCGCGATCTGGATCGTGACGGCGAAGGCGTCGTAGCGCGGCTGCTTCCTCGGCCGTCATTGCGAGGAGCCCGCGACAAAATTGCGTAGCAATTTTGCGTTGGTGCGACGAAGCAATCCAGTCTGTCACCTCGGAGGGATTCTGGATTGCTTGTGCGCCAGGCAAGCTGGCGCGGTCCAACCGGTGGAAGTCCGGTCCGGGTAAGCCGTAGCGGGCGCCCGGTAGTGAGTGTTGCGGTGTCGTCGGCGACGGCGGCAGCGAAGCGTACACAACGATGCTGTGGGGTGGCTATTGAGCCGCGAAAGACAGAAACTCGCAGAGGCCGAGGCGGTAAGCAACGTCGAAGGCAACATGTGCGGTCCCGTTATGCGAGGGGCTGACGCTCTGCCGTGGTCGAAGACCCCATCACGCAGTAAGGGACCGCGCCGGAACCTGGGAGGTCCCGC
>NZ_JADPKQ010000255.1:0-2941 GCF_023074015.1 Bradyrhizobium sp. 142 | reverse complement strand
GCGCGCCGTTCGCAGTGCAACCGCCTCGCCGAGAAGACTGTCGATCTCGACCGGCAGGTGTGGGCCGTGCTGCTCGAGCGCACCCACCGGGACGATGACAATCGCATCCTCCTTCGCGCGTTCACGCAACTGATCAGCCCGCAACCGCCGCCATTCGATTTCCATCTCATGCCCTCCTGTGAATGTCCTGCCTTTGGTAGATCATCACATCGTGTAGTCCCAATTCGATAAGGGCGGCGTTATACCTCAGTCCCTCTCGAGCCACGTGACGCTATATCCCACATTAAGAGGTCCCTTGGGCCGAAATTCCCTGATGTAGCGCCGCCCAATGCTCAAAAGCTGCACCCGACACCTTTGACTTGCCGTTTCCGCGCGATCTCAATTGGTCGAGCACCGAGTCCACGCAGTTGCGACGGCGTGCTTGCGGCCCGCGTAAGCGGCATCGGCGAACACATGCCGCAGCCAAGGATGTCGCGCGCGATCGAGCCAATAGAATCGCAGCGTGTCGCAGTCCTGGATGCGGCTTCGTCCACGACTGCCCCGATCGGCAACCCGGTGGCGTCTGTGTGGCGCTTGCGCGCCTTCACTTGAAGACAGAGCTCGCCGCCAAGCTGCGTCGCGCCGCTTGCGTCGTGGATGTCGACTGCCGCGCTATCCGTGGTCTCGACCGCCCGCCCTTTCTAAGACACAACGCCGGCGACTGGATCCGGGCAAGAAATAATCTCTTTATCACCGGGCCCTGCGGCGTCGGCAAAAGTTGGTTTGCTTGCGGCCTCGGCCACAAGGCTTGCGGGGATGACTTCGCGTAGTCTACCATCGCGTGGCACGCTTTTTCGCCGCTCTCGCGCTTGGCCAAAGGAACCATCGCGCCAAGCTCCACAGCAAAAATCAGATCGAGCGTCTCAACGGCGCGATCAAGCGGCGCACCGAGGTCGTCGGAATCTTCCCAAATGATGATGCTATCATCCGTCTTGTAGGCGCGAGCCTGCTTGAACAGAACGATGAATCGGCCGTGCAGTGGGCGCGATGCATGAGGACGTAAACAGTCTGCGTAATCCGATGCAAGCTGGCCAGTGATTTCGTCGGCACCGATTCCGACGGAAGTCGGCCCCCCGCCGATTCCGACGGAAGTCGGCCACTCCGATCGAAGCCGGCCACCCTGTTGAGACCGGCCTGACGCTCTCGAAGGCGGCGATCGAACCGCGGATCAGCCCTCCTTTGCGGACAAGCAAGGGGAGGTCTGATGCGCCATCGTCAGAGCTCGATCACTGCGCGGATGTCGTCGCCAGCGGCGAGTCGCGCGAGGCCGGTGTTGACATCGGCAAGCGTAATGGATGACGTGACATACTCGTCGAGTTTGAGCGAGCCATCGAGATATGCGTTCGCGAGCCTAGGGAAGTCATTCCACGGATCGGCACCCCCGTAGCTTGACCGTATGATGTGCTTTTCACCCATGAGTGTGCCCCAGCGGAACGCAATCTCTTCACTCCCCTGTAGCTTGCCGAGCCACACGACCTGGCCACCAGGCCGTACCATCTCGACGCTCGCGCGAAAGGCCGTGCGATTGCCTGCAGCTTCGATTACGCAATCGCTACCCCGCCCATGAGTGAGTTTAGAGTGGCACGCACTAAGAGAGTCATCGGCGAGCAAAGTATGCGTGGCACCGACGATCGCTGCGATATTGAGCTTGTCGCGCCGCCGGTCAACCGCAATCACGCGCGATGCGCCCGCGAGGCGCGCACCCTGCACAGCTGATAAGCCGACTGCGCCGCAACCTATTACAGTGACCGTTGCGCCATCTTCTACCCGAGCGATATGGATCGCCGCTCCGAATCCGGTCATTACGCCACACCCGATTAGGCAGGCGCGATTAAACGGAATTTCGCGCGGCACTTTGACCGCGCAGCGCTGATCCACGACGCATAGTTCGGCGAAACTGCCTGAATACATCAGTTGATGCACAGGTTCCCCGCCATCGCGCATTATACGCGGACGTCCGTCAAAGTGATACGAGTGCGCAGTATGTGCTCGATATGGCTCGCACAGGATCGCTGACGACGCTCGCAATAGAAGCACTTGCCGCAATGCGGATTCCAAGACGTTACGACGTGATCACCGATCTGCACCAGCGTGACAGATTTGCCAATCCACTCGACAACACCAGCCGCCTCATGACCTGGCACGAAGGGGAGCGGTATTCCCAAATTGTCCTGTGTCGCCTCGAGGTCGGTGTGGCAGAGACTCGTGGCGCACACGCGGATAAGCACATCAGTATCGGAAAGTTCAGTGAGGGCAAGTGTTTCGATCTCAAGTGGCTTTCGAGATTCCGACTGAACGGCAGCTTTGAACTTCAAAGGATTTCCTTCATGGTACAAATACCAACTCCAGGCCACCAACGATCGTAATCATAAGAAATCACGCTAATTTAGTCGTTGTAGCGATTGCGCAGAGCAACTTACGTTGCTGTGGCAGTCGTGAAGAATATGCCGGGGTATGGGTGCTAAAAAACGCAAATCGATGCCATTTTCGACGATATTCTGCAATTTCAGGACGTCTTTATCCGCTTTGAACGCCGCACCGATCTGGACGAGATGGTTCTCAAAGCAGAGGGGAACAGAGCTGGTCCCGCTTGTCTGAACAGACTTTCCGCGTCGATAAGTGGAGCCTCTGCCGAGATTAGGCCGCCACGCGGAGCGGCGGAAGGTTGAAGTAGGCTTGATCCGGGGTCATGTCGTCAAGGCTCGAATGGGGCCTTCGTGCGTTGTACAACAAGGTTTGAGAACGCCCACAGGACCGTTCTTCGCGAGATTCTTTATCGATATCATCCTTGGTTTGGTCGCCAAGTTTACGTTCACGGAACGGTCGACAAGGCTGATGAAGTCGCTTTCCGCTGCTCGCTGGATGGATCGCAAACAGATCGTTGGCTGGAGGTTCCAGCCTG
>NZ_JADPKQ010000174.1:0-2947 GCF_023074015.1 Bradyrhizobium sp. 142 | reverse complement strand
ACGCGAGCCTCGTCGGCGAGCAAAGTCGGATCGTCAACCGAATGAAAGCAACGTTGATCCGGCTTGGCATCCGCGGCTTCAATCCCAAGCTGAAGAAGGCCGCCGAACGCCTTGACGGCTTGCGCACCCCCGAGGGCGAGCCGATCCCGCCCAACACCCTGGCTGAGCTGCGTCGCGACATGGCGCGCCGGCGGCTCGTCCGTGATCAGATCAGGCAGATCGAGGACGCTCGGCTGGAGCGTCTCAAGCAAGCGCCCAGTGATGGACCACACGCCATGGTGCGCCTGTTGGCGCGGGTGATCGGGGTTGGTGTCGAGACGGCCGACATGCTGGTGCAGGAGGTCCTGTCGCGAAGCATGCGCGACCGACGGGCGATCGCGCGTTACGCCGGCCTCACGGGCTCGCCCGACGAGAGCGGCAGAAAACGCCGGGAGAAAGGGCTGACCCGTTCCGGCAACGCTCGGGTTCGACGAGGCGCCAGCGGGGCCTGCCCGCACCGCTGGCGCCGTTCACTTAGGCGGCCCGAACGTAGCCGTAGCGCAGGTTCGAGGGTTGCTTGGCAGCTTGTGCGTACTCGTTCTTGAGCGCCGCGAGGCGGTCCTCGGAAAAGGCGGGCATCCTAGTGTTATCGGCCGCCTTCAGCTTGATCTTGTAAAATCTGGTGGCGTTGGCCGCGAAGATCAGCTGCTTGGTCGCGCTGTTGGCGTCGCCGAGCGGCGCAAAGCCGTACTTCTTTTGCATGTCCTCGGGGATTTCGAGTCGGCGCAGTGCCTCGATCTGCCACTGCGGTGAGCCGTACCAGACCGAGTCGGTGCCCCACATCACGTGGTCGACTCCCATGCCCTTGATCAGCGTGCCGACCAGCGCGGCGCAGAACTTCGGATGTGCCACCGCCGAGTTGGCAAAAGACGTGCCGAGCTCGGCATAGACATTGGTGACGCCGAACTTCTGCGGGATTTCCGCGAGATCCGAGGCCCACTGGATGCGGCCAGTCTGCTCGAACTCCGCCCACGCCTTGTCCGGCAGCTCGAGGAACGGCCGCAGCGCCGAGTGATAGATCACGAAGTTCATCTGCGGCCAATCCTTCGCAGCCTTTCCGATGTCCCACGCCGTTGCGTATTCCCACACGCCCGCGAACGATTTTTCGTAGTCGGGCGGCAGCAATCCCTTGTGGATGCACAGCGTATTGATGCCGGCCTTCACCGCTTTCTCGTAGAATGGATACATCACCTGCTCGTCGTCGAGCCGCCATGGGAACTTCGACGGCGCCAGCGGATCGCCGATCGTGTACGACTTCCAGGAATCCGGTTTATAGACCTCTATCGCCTTGTCGACCTCGTCCATCCAGCCGGGTTGCTTGGGGGTGATGACGGAGTGCGCCAGCAGGCGCCGGGAGCCAGCGAAGTCGTTGATCAGCTCGCGCGCCTTGACGATCTGCTCGTTGGACAGGAGCCACCAGCTTGGGTCGTCGAACGGCGCGCCGCTCAGCAGCGCCATGTTGGTGTCGCTGTCGTAGTAGACCTCTTTCACGTAATTCTGGAACTTGTAGCGGGCGAGCGAGGAGACGCCTTCCTCCTTCATCTTCGGGTTCCAGTGCTGGCTCGCGAACTTGCCCAGGTCCAAGAGCTCCGCGTGGTTGAAGTCGTCGCGCACGAAATGGGTCTGGACATCGAAGATGAACTGCCCGGCGAGACTTTGTGCGCGCGTCAGCATCAGCTCGGGTTCATGGGCCTCGGCGGGCGTGACCTGAAACACGTTGCCGTAGATGTCGTTCATGGCGAGGAAGGCCGCCGCCATGCCGCAGCTCGTGTGCAGGAACTGCCTGCGGCTCAAGCCGAGATGCTTGCCGTTCACGTCGGCGAGCTCGTTGATCCGTGCTTCGACCTTCTTCTGGATGGCGCTCTGCGGGGGCGGGAGATACTCGCCGTTGGAAACAATCTGAGTCGGAATCGGCGTTGCCGCCGATGCCGCCTCGGCGCCCGCGACGAGACGCTGTTCTCGCTCACTAAGCCAGGTGCTCATTATTCTCCTCCCTTTTGTTGGCCATCGACAGTGCGGAGCGGTGCGCGCATAAAGCTGCGCGCTTGACCACTCCCGCTAGGCGTACCCTCCTGTCCAGCTACGCATGAAGTCACTCAATCGCTTCGTCCTACGAGAGCTCAGACACACTCGAAAAACGACTTGCCGTGGTGGCGTATCACCGCTGAATTCAACGCTCAAACGTTCATTGGCGCAAGCGATGTAGTCCGACAGCCACACTGCCCAAACGCTGCACCACTACGACTGCCAGGTTTTGCCGGGATGAGCGCGTGGCGCTGACATGGGTTGTCGAACAAGGGCGTGATGTCGGCTACGGCCCGAGGGCGAAGGTCGCTTGAAGATGTGTCATGTCGGCTGTCAGTGGCAAACCGGATGCCGATCCAGCCTGGCATCTACCGCTGCTTTGACCCAAATGTATGGTCCGGCCGCGCGTTGCAAGAGGTTTCGTCAACCTGGCAGATGCGGTCTTGCATCAATGTATCCGGCCTCTGATTGGAGCGTGTTGTGCTCCGGGCCATCATGGATATCAGCGCGCATTCGAGCTGATTAGCGGACAGGCCTCGAAGGGGCCATTCGGGTCACCAGTGTTCGCATGCGCCGGGAAGACCGATTCTCCATCGTCGTCTCATCCTCTCGCAGACCTCGGCGGGTAAGGGATGTTGGTTACGTCATCGATAGCTCCTCACTTCGCACTGTTCCTTTGTTCGTGCCTGGCGGTCGTTCCTTCGTCCCGGCCTGCGCGCGCAGACGCGCCGCGCGCAAGGGCCGTCAAGGCCGGCCGTCGTGCTGTCCTGACGGCTTGCTCTACCGCTGCCAGGCTGCGCCTTGACGGCCCCGAGCACGGCGCGAGGATCAAGCAGGTCGGGACGCCATCTCATCTGTCTTGACGCACTCGAAGGCGCGCCCC
>NZ_JADPKQ010000443.1:0-2963 GCF_023074015.1 Bradyrhizobium sp. 142 | reverse complement strand
AGACAGAGTCTCTGGCAGCGTGATAGAAAGGGATCAGGAGCGGTCAGTTTCCAACTAGCAAACCGGTTCAAGCGGTCCCGCTCTGCGGGTCCATTTCAGATTCCACCGAGCTTCACCACCAGACGGCGCACGACTCCTGCGTTATCAGGAGACTGCCGATTTCACTCACCGAGCACACATGTCGCTGCGGACGAATTGCGTGCTCGATGTCGAACCGAACGCGGGTTGCGGAGCCATAGATTTGCTCCGTTGTTCGATTGCGCGGCACCGCCTCAACCAAAAAAATTCCCGCATGTATGCGCGCCAAGTGAAGCATCAGTCTTGGGCTGGCACAATCGACAAGGCTGACCAAGGGCCTTTTACGACGCGATTCTTCGATCCATGACTTCTTCGGCTCGATGCTCTGATCGAGGTCAGTGAGTCGTGGTCCACAGCCGTGGCTAGTTGGCTCGTTCTGGCGCGATTACATGCGGGCAAGCTCAAGCCGACGGGCGTCTACATTCCCTGAAGGGGTCAAATCAAGATAATTCAAGTGAAAAGGGATCGATGTAGAGGCTTGTTGTAGTGCCCATCGCGGATTTGATGGCTCTGTCCTATGCAGGCGGCAGCTATTGCTGCTGCACTCGAGGCTAGCGGTCGAGTGCAGCAGACCCGGTTGCAGGCAAGCTCGACGGTCAGATTCCAATCTTTCGAGGGGCATACCTCGAAAGCTTGGAATGTTAAACTTACGTAAGAGTCCTGCTCACTTTGTGCTTCGCAATTCAGCACTCAACACCGGCAACGGCTTTGACTTCTAGATAGTCTTCAAGACCGAAGCGACCCCATTCACGACCGTTGCCCGATTGTTTGTACCCGCCAAAGGGAGCGTCGCAGTCAAGATATACGCCCTGCAGATATATGGCGCCAGCTCGGATCAGGCGGCCAACCTTGCGCGCGCGCTCGGTTGAGCCTGACAATACATAAGCGGCGAGGCCATAGGGCGTATCGTTGGCAACTCGGATCGCCTCGGTCTCGTCCTTGACACCAATGATCGCAAGCACCGGCCCGAAGATCTCCTCCCGTGCAATTGTCATTTCGTTTTTGACATTCGCGAAAATGGTAGGACGAACGTAGAAGCCTTTCTCCCTGCCTTTCGGCAGGCCTAGACCGCCAGTGACCAGTGTGGCCCCCTCGTCTATGCCTTTCTGGATCAAGGTTTGGATTTTCTCCCATTGGCCGCGGCTTACCACGGGACCGATATCAGTCCCTTTGGTTCGGGGATCGCCGACGTTGAACTTATCCGCGGCGGCTTTTGCGATCTCCACCACTTCCGCCATTCTGGATTGCGGTACGATGAGGCGCGATGGTGCGTCGCAAGATTGGCCCGAGTTAAGCAGGATTTTCGGGATGCACCCGCTGACAGCCTTATCAAGATCGGCATCATCGAGAATGACATAGGGCGACTTGCCTCCGAGCTCTTGGCTAACACGCTTGACAGTACGAGCGGCGCGGATCGCAACATCGATACCGGCGCGGGTCGAGCCAGTGAACGAGATCATGTCAATGTCTTGGTGATCGCTCATGGCGGCGCCAACTTCATGCCCAAGACCATTAACCACGTTGAATACTCCTTTAGGTACGCCCGCCTCGTGAAGGATCTCCGCGAATATCAGTGCACAAGTTGGCGTAAATTCCGACGGCTTAAGGATCATAGTACAGCCGGCAGCGAGCGCTGGCGCCACCTTGCAAGCGATTTGGTTCATTGGCCAATTCCAGGGCGTGATCATCCCGACCACGCCAATCGGCTCACGAACCACAACTGCGCTGCCAATTCGCTCCTCGAAAGCGTATCTCTTGAGAGCTTCGAGCGTCGCGACGAGATGGCTTAAGCCGGACTTGGCCTGCTTCTGTTCCGCCATGCGAAGCGGAGCGCCCATCTCGTCAGAAATTGAGTCGCCGATCTCCTTCATTCGGCCTTTGTAAATCTCGATAACTTTTGCAAGCAGAGTGATGCGCTCCTCGCGAGTGGTCTGAGAAAAGATCTCGAATGCGCGCCTAGCCGCGATGACCGCCTTGTCGACGTCAGCTTTCGAGCCGAGCGCAAACTCGTACATTTCCTTTGCGGTCGCTGGATTGATGGTACGCGTTGTTTTAGCAACGGCGGGATCGACCCACGCGCCATCTATGTAAAATTGCATCCGATTGACCATGTCATCCTCTTGAGGTTGGTTGTAATTTGGACAGGGGCTTTTGTTTTCCAGTATTCAGCGGCGCTCCGCTTGGATTGGTGAATTCCTAAAAAGGCCGCCCGCTTCCGAGCGGGCCAGCCAGCGAGGAGAACGCCCATGACGGCCGTTTGAGGGTCCGAGGCACATCCATGCCGTTGACCCAAGCTCTTTGCCGAAAAAACGGTGGCCTGTTCTCTCTCAGCCGAGGTCACCCAATTCCCCAAGGTAAATCTTGCGATGCTCAACGACTCTGGCTCGGGCGCCCAGGTGCTCCCCAACTAGGAAAGGCGCCCCGCTCTCGGTCGCACATGAGTGGTTGCGGTCTCTGGCCAGCCGGCACCAGCGGCGATCCTATTAATCCCTTTGTTGTGAGGCTTAGCAGTGATCCACGCGCCAGTTTCGCGTATTTTCTCCAAAAAGAAGTGAGTGGATGCAGCTTCCCCGCACTGCAGAGCCATTTCGATCCTTGGCGATGTCGAGCCGGAACATCCGGCCGCTCGCCAGCGCGCAGGGCGCACATGATGCTACTATGCAATAGCGGCTCATGTTCGGCACTTGCCGCGGGAGTGTTCGGCCTAGCTACTTTCCGGCGCAAAAATCGCGGTTTTGAAGGACGCGGTCAACCATGCAGACAATAAGAAGCCCCGGCGGGGGGCGGCGGGGCGATGTGAGGCCAAGATTGCGCTGGAAGTGGACTACCTTTGGAGTGACTGCTGTTCCATCACGCGACCGATGCTGATGAGGTTGTCGGCGACA
>NZ_JADPKQ010000452.1:0-2986 GCF_023074015.1 Bradyrhizobium sp. 142 | reverse complement strand
GAGTGTTTCATACTGCACCTTGTTCTGGCGATTGCGCGGCGATGGAGATGAGCCGGGCCGCGCGGGCGTCGCGCCCTCCGCAGCCTTTGAGTATGGTCTGCTGTGCGGGCAGCGTCCACAGGCCACGATTCAAATGGTCACTACAGCATTTTGTGATCAGCCCCTGACGGCCCCACTCGTACACGGTGGTTTTAGAGACGCCAAACCTGGCAGCGACCTCGCGTGTAGTGAGCATGCCACGGCCGCGTAGCCGCTCGTGTCGGCTCGCCAATTTGTAGGCATATCGGATGAAGGCGACCTTCTTCAGGTTGAAGGGCTCGCTTTCCCAGGTGCGCCACCCGTCACGGTTCAGGATGTCGGCAATCTCACGGTCGCAGTGCTGCTCGAGTAGCTTATCGACCGTCGCGACGAGTTCTGGTTTGAACTTGCGGATCTGGGCGATCGGCAATGGGCGATCGAGCACCAAGGTACGCGTAGCCCCGCCGCACATACGCACATGGGCTGTGATCGTCTCCGATTTGATCAAGGTTACGTCGTCAATGAGCAGGCGTACGATGCGTTTGCGCTCGCGGGAATCAACGCGCGGGTCATTCCAGATTTGCGGCAGCTGTTCGGCGAGACCGAGAATACGTCGGCGAGCCTCGGCACTAAGTGTCGCAGCCTGTTGCTTGCTTCGGCGCTCGTATTCCTCGACGGCCTCTGCGTGAAGACGCAGCTTTCCGTTCCAATCCGCCTCGAGGGTATCGGCGACGAGGCGGTTGTCGGGGTCGACCTTCATGTAGCGCCGACGCGCCAGCTCGGCTTCATATTGCATCCGCTCGACATGTTGGCGGCGCGCCGCATCGGTCTCGGCGGCGCGCGCCTCGAGCTCGCGCTGAACTTCCAAAGTGACCGCCAGCGTCATCGGTGTCATCAGTTCGATCATCAGGGCCGCTACCGCTGCATCGACGAGCTTGCCGGGAACTGATTGGCACGTCCATCCCGCGCGGCGTGTCGCGTTTGCCTGGCAGAGATAGGTCGGGACAATGCGACCGTGCTCCTGGCTGTAGCGCACACTCATGCGTTCGCCACATAGACCGCACAGGACGCGACCTTGGAGTAACGCGGGGCCCTCGCGGGCCGGCCCCGACAGACGCTCGCCACCGAAGGCACGGGCGTTATCCGCGAGCCGACGCTGATTGGTCTCGAAGCAGTCCCAGTCGATGTAGCCCTGATTGCCAGGCATGACGAACTGCCAGTCTGCCCTGGCAACCTTAACGACACTGGTGCCACCATCGGGCCGGTGGCGTGTGCGCGTGCGGCCATACGCGAATGCGCCGGCGTAGCGCGGATTGTGCAGAACCTGCAGGATGCGCGAATGCTGCGGTGGCGCCCACAAGAGTTCGCCCTTGTTTGACCCGGTAAGCAGTCGACGCGGGAACATGAGGCCCTGCTCCCGGAAGAATCGGACTGTCTGGACAGCACTTCCGGTCCGATCGAATGTCTCGAAGACCAAGCGTATGGCGCGCTGCACCTGCATGTCGGGATCAAGGCCAAGTGTTCCCTCGGCCATGTAAACCAAGCCGACCGGCGGCCGCATCTCGAGCTCGCCACGCTTAGCCTTGTTGAGTTGACCACCGCGCATGCGCGCCTTGAGGATGTGCAGTTCGGCCTCGCTCATTGTGCCTTTGAGGCCGAGCAGCAGGCGATCGTTGAAGGCGGCTGGATCGTAGATTCCATCTTCGTCAACAATGAGCGTCGCCGTCAATGCGCACAACTCGATGAGGCGATGCCAGTCCGCCGAGTTGCGAGCAAGACGCGAGACTTCGAGACCCATGACAATCCCAGCCTTACCGAGCGCCACCTCGCTCACGAGTTGCTGGAAGCCATCGCGTGCTGCTGCATTCGATCCGGATTTACCAAGATCGCGATCGATGACATGGATGCGCTCGATCGGCCAGCCCGCCGCGACCGCCCGATCACGCAACGCGTATTGACGCTTCGTACTCTCGCCGTGCTCGGCAACCTGGCGAAGCGTCGATTGGCGAACATAAAGATAGGCGTCACGCTCGAGATGGTCGGCGGTGACCTTGAGTTCAGGCATGGACGGGCTCCATTGCGATGGCGACGAGGATGCCGGCGACAAGACGAGTGATGTCGCTTGTTGCCGGTGCTGGGTCGTGCGGGGTTGAGGGCGTGAGCCGATAATCGGAGCAGGCCACCTCGATAGGGGGCTCCTGCCCGAGTGCTCGAATCCATTCCGCCACACCTCGGCGGTGGAGAATGCCGAGACCGGGACAAGCCGCGCCCCCGCCGCGCAATACCGCGGCGCGCAACGTCTCGTAGCGCTCCGTGGTGTTCGACGGCGCGACGATCAGGCTGGATTGATTCGTTTTTTTTTGCGCGCCAGCGCCCGTTCCAGGCTGCGCCGGTGTACCTTGATTCCGAACCGCGTTTCGATCGCACCGACACAATGCGAAGTCGTCAGAGCCGGGCTTGCGGTTTTGAGATCGGCAACGAAGGCAACTACCTCGGTGGAGATCTTGTGGCCGCCCCTGGGACCGCGTCTGCTCGGCAGCAGACCAGCAAGACCAGTCGTCTGCAGCGCGTTCTGGGCCTTGTAGAAGGTCGGCCGGGTGACGCCGAACTCCTCGGCAGCATCGCTGATTGCAATGCCGTCGACCTGGTGGCGCCGCACCATCTCGTAGCGCACTTGGACCAGGTCTTTGGCATCGAAGAATGGATTGCCGGTGAACAAGTCGTCGCGCACGGCTTCGGGATTGGGATTGAGCACGCCGTCCTGCGACAGCGCTTCGCTCTTCGGGTCTGGCTTTTTTGCCTTTGCCATGGGCGGCCCTGATAAAACGTAAATATAAATATGCCTCAATATATTGCGTGTCAATCGCAAATCTGACGCAACATGAAGGAATGTTTGCAGCTATAACCCTATAGGTTGCCCTGCCATGGCAGCGTGTAGGCGTCATTTCGTTTACATATGAGGCCTAAT
>NZ_JADPKQ010000430.1:0-3019 GCF_023074015.1 Bradyrhizobium sp. 142 | reverse complement strand
GGGCCGGCAGTAGGCCACATCCATTGCCGCGCGCAATTCCGGCCGGAACGATCCGACAGCAGCGTGATTGCACCTCCTGAGTAGGAGTTGCGTATGCGTTATGCGCCGTCGATCGTGCCGCTGGATCGTCTCGATCGGGACATTTACCTGGTGCTGGAGGACTTCGGCATCCGAGCCGGCTGCTCCTGGCGGGAAACCGACGAGCAGGACACCGATCGCCAAACCGTGCTCCGCGACCTGCTCTCCGGGCAGTACGCGTATCCGGTCCGGATCGTGGCTTTCAACGCCATTGAGCGGTTGTCCCGCGACGCGACCGGCGAAGTCGCAGATGAGCTAGCGGAGCGCGCCGTAGGCAACGCCGAGATCACGCCAGCCTTGCGAGCCTTCATCGAGGCGAATGCTACCCGGCCCTTTGCCGTCCAACTGGCGCTTCCATTACGCGGAGCTGCTTGAGCATGGCGCGCCTGACCCCAGCCGAGCAGATCGAGCAGAGTTATGACCTCGCCATGATAGCGCTGGCCGACTACCTGACGCGCGAGCAGGACGCGGCGACCACCGTCGACCGGCTGCTCCGCATCCTCGATCGCGACAGCCTCCGCGAAGCCATCACCGAGGTCTTGGTTGACGCGAGGGTGCATCCACGAGCGAGATCGGACGTGCCGGAATGAGGATCAGTCTGCTGCTGAAATCACGTGAATACGCACATCTCATTTGGGAGAGCGAGGGCCGGCGGAATCGCCAGATGTATTTAAAGAAGCTTTTGGACCGATCTGTGCCCGGGTTGCCGCGCTTGGGCTTCAGCCTAGTCGATGTTCGAGATGTGGCAAAGCTGCAGGTCTTAGCGATGGAAGTTCCGCAAGCCAGCGGTCATCGGTTCATCGCATCCTCCTGAATTCTATTGGATGAAGGAAATTGCGACGGTGCTCAAACAGGAGCTTGGCGAGAACGCTCGGAACGTTCCGTCCATTTCGATCCCTAATGTTCTCATCCGAGTGTTTGCATTGTCATCCGGTTCTACGCGCTCGGATTTTCGATTTGGGCAAGGAGAGATTGGTTTCCTTCCGAGAAAGCGCGGTCCCTGCTCGGCTGGACGACGAGATCGACCCGTGAAACTATTGACACTGCTAAGAGCTTGCTTGCCCAAGGTGCAGTCTAGCTCGCTAGTCGCCTCCGCCCATCAGCCACTGAGACCCGCCCGATTGCCTCTTACTCCGTGGCATCAAAGCATGGGAACGCATTGCGGCCGGCGAAGCCGCCAATTTGATCATCTTGGGCGACAGCGGAACTGAAGAGCTGATCAAGCAAGGCAAACTTGTCGCCAGCAATCGCGTCCGCGAAATCGGCCATCGGAGTTGCGGCGCGCGCTGGTATGCCTAGGGCCGATATCAGCTCCGCAGATGCCGTGAAGCGGTCAGTGCTCGTAGCAAAATCCGTTGCCTACTCTGCCGGAGCGAGCGGCATCTATCTGGTAAGCATGTTTGAGAAGCTCGGCATCTCCGACCAAGTCAAATCGAAAGCTGCCGGTGAAGCCGGGTGAACCGGTAGATGAAGTGGTCGCGCGCGGCGAGGCCGAGGTCGGTTTCCAGGTGAGTGAGTTCATTCCGTGAAGGACATCCAAATTCTTGGACCGCTGCCGACAGAGATCCAGAACATCACCGTATATTCGGGCGGCATTCATAGTACGACGAAGGTGGCGGACGCCGCCACGGCGTTGGTCAAATTCCTCACCGCACCGGCCGCGGCACCGATCGTCGAGAAGCATAGCCTAGCCTAGAGCCAGGCTGATTACTTCCCGTAATTTCGACGCGATATCTCTTAAGGGCCAAAGGCGGCAGCTTTCAGCTTTCACTGGAGGCGATGACTTCTGCTCTACCGCCGACTCCGGACCTGCCGCTGCACTGCGCCAACCGAGGCGATGGGCCAACAGCGGATGCGCGGGGTTTTGGCTGCCGCCAAGTCGCCCTGTTTGCGTGCGTTTGCGGCGCCTGCCCGCCGGCAGGTTGCATACATGATTGATTCGATATAGCCACGGCCTCTGAAGGTCAGGATGTTTGGGTGGCTGACATTGCCGTTCACGACGTTGACCGTAAAATTATAGGTCGGGTCGCAAGCGCCGCGCTGGGTGACGAAGACCAGATTCCATGTCCCGTCGAAGCGGGAGCCTGCGAACGTCTCGCTTTGGAGTCCCAGGTAGGATCCGCCGAGCACGAGGTACACGGCGAGCATGCGCGCCGTCCGATGAATGGCCTGCCGCACTTCGTCGCCCATGGCTATTCCTTCTTGACGTTGCCGCCAGCGATGTCCACCGGAGTCACAGCGCACTCAAATCGTGCCGGAGGAAGGGCCGCTCCTGGAGAGCGGCCCTTCCGCGGCTGACTCACCAGCCTCGCGTTCCGAAGCTGAAGCCGATGCTCGGGCCGCCGCCGTAGTAGCCGTACCCGCGATCGTAGTAGCCCGGGCCGCCGGAGTAGCCATAGCTCCGGCGCATGACATAGCTGTCGTCGTCGCCGTAGTACCGCTGAACGTAGCGCGGTCCGCGGGTGCGGAAGCAGCGTCCGTACTCGTTGCAGACCAGGCGGACCTGGTCGATGTTGGCCGCTTCGGCGGAGCCGATCTGCGTTGCGGCAGAGGCCGCTGATGCGAGCAGCGTGGCGACGAATGCGCCCAGTGCGATGATCTTCATGATAACTTCCTTTCTGTTTTGATGAAATAAATCGATCTCTTGGATGCGCGATGTTCCTGCGGCTCGACCACGCCCACGCAGGCCACGCACGTCGCGGTGACCCGTCAAAATCAATCCGTCCGGGCGTCGGCCGTCCCAACGGCGTGTGGCTGGCTCTATAGGCGAGCGACCCATGTCCGGCGAGCAAGCACCGGATGGCGCTGGCGCGCATTTCGCCCGGCGAGCTGACCGCACACCTAGGCAACTCCGGGGCTTCGCTTCTCCAGGCGCTGCATCGAGCGACCGCGGAGAGGGCGCCGGCTCCGGGCCGGAACGAAAGCCGGCACTGCGGGTTGC